>JBKJND010000391.1:0-2803 GCA_046596095.1 Ahniellaceae bacterium
TACTGGCGCGACCGGTCCGGCAGGTGTCGCTGGTCCCACAGGTACAACCGGTCCGACAGGTGCCATTGGGCCGGCAGGAGCCACTGGTCCAGCAGGTGCTACTGGCGCGACCGGTCCGGCAGGTGTCGCTGGTCCCACAGGTACAACCGGCGCGACCGGTGCCACTGGTCCAACAGGTGCAACTGGTGCGTCCGGAACAATTGACAACCTAAAGGGAGGTCAGACGGCGATCCTCCCGGCCGATTCCGGCGTCAATGTGACGTTTCTCACGCCGTTCCCGAACACGAACTACATCGTGCTTATTTCGATTGAAAACGACACTAACGGCATCATCAACAACTCACAGGGATTCTATTTCTCGGTCGAGTCCAAGGCGACCACAGGCTTCCGGATAAACGCGCGCAGTAACAACGGCGGCGGCTTGATCACAGTGTCGTCCGGAGCGACCTTTAGCTTTGCCGTAGTCCCGCTTCCGTAAGTCGCTGACCAAGCAGCCATAGCTGCGTGACGCAACGGCGGCACGCAGCGACGATGGTCACTGCTGCCGCGCACTCATCCCTTACCGTAATCGAGGCACGACGAGGCGACAGATGAGTTCGGCTTGGTGTAGTTTGGCTCCCAACACCATACCGTAGTGCTCGAATTGCTTAAGTCCGCCAGCAGCGCGGCAACACAAGGTCGAACAGCCAAAGCCTCATCCATCGATACCCTACAGCCACCGTGCCCGCTTTAACACCCGATACAACGCCGCGACCACCACGACGGTGACGGCGACCACCAGGTAGTAGCTCCAGCGTCCTGCCAGCTCCGGCATATGCACGAAGTTCATCCCGTACCAGCTCGCGATGAGGGTCGGTGCGGCGAGCAACGCGGCCCAGCCGGCTAGGCGTTTCACCACTTCGCCTTGCGCCACCGTCACCATCGACATGTTGACCGAGAGCGCGGCGGTGAGCATTTCGCGGATCGCGTCGGTGGATTCGTTGATGCGAATGGCGTGGTCGAAGACATCGCGGAAGTACAGTCGCACTTCTTCCTTGATCAGATTCGGGTGCAGTCGCACCAGCTGATTGAGAATGTCCTGCAGGGGCGCTACCGCCAGTCGCATCGTCACCAGTTCGCGTTTGAGTTCGTACAGACGCTGGATCGTCTCGCGTCGGAAGGTGTCGGAGAAGATGTCCTTCTCGAGATCACGCAATTCGTCCTGGAACTCGTTTGCGATCGGCGCAAAGTTGTCGACGATGAAATCGAGCACCGCGTACAACCCGTAGCTCGGGCCCAGTGCGAGCAGTTCCGGGTCGCGTTCGCAGCCGGCTCGCGCCGGTGCATACGACAAGGAAGCACCGTGACGCACGGTCACGAGATAGCGCGGGCCGAGGAAAACGTGAGTCTCGCCGAACTTAATGATGCCGTTGACCAGTTGCGCGGTGTGCAGGGCGATAAAGATCGAATCCCCGTAAGCCTCGATCTTCGGGCGCTGGTGGGCGTTGTGGGCGTCCTCGACCGCCAGGTCGTGCAACCCGAACTCTTCCTGCAGCTTGTCCAGCAGTTCTGCGCTGGGCTCATGCAGTCCGACCCAAACAAAACCCGTCGGCTCGGCTAGCGCGTCGCTGATTTCTTCGATCGTGATGTCGCGCTTGCGCTGCCCGTCGGCTGAGTAGGAAACGCAGTTCACCACCATCGGTTCGGTGCTTTTAAGGGTCATCCGTCCTCCGTGTCACGCCTTCGTACGATGCGCGGCGATGATGCGCGGCGGGTCGGAAAAAGAAAAGCCGAACCTCTCACCGCGGAAATTACCGGCCACCCACTCAACTCCGGGCGGGCAGCGCCCCCGACGACGCCGACAGCCGCCAGGCAAGCGCGGCGTGCACGGGCAGCAAGAGCGCGATCCAGTCGCCGTTGGACTGGATGCGGAACGGCAGGAACTTGAGGAACAAGGCGATTCCGGCACAGGCCGCCACCGCCGTCGCGATGCGAATCATGAAGCGACCAGGGGCAACACCGCGTGCAAGCCGAGCAACGCCCGGTAACAAGGCCAGGCAAAGCGGGTTGAACAGCAGCGCGTTCTCATTGCCCCAAGCGGCGGCGTGATCGGTGAACGCCCACAGCGCCAGCAGACCCAGGCCGACCAGGCCGCACAGGGCCCATAGCGTCGCGACCGCCGCGGCAGCAAGGCGGCGAGCGATCGGCGCGGCGGAGGGTCGCAACGCGAACGCAAGGAGCGCGGCTGCCGCGACGCCGGCGAGCGCGAACCACGCTCGCCAGCGTGGGGGCGCCGCGCGCGGGGGATCGATCACCTGCGGCAGAATCTGTACTTCGGCGAGCACCAGCGGTCCGCCGCCGGCGCCCTGCGACTCGTTGATTGCATCGTGCAACCGCATCGGCACGTAGCTCTCTTCCCACAGCGACATGCTCTTGTCGGTGAAGGGCCCGAGTCCGAGATGGATCCCCAGGTACATCCACGGCAGTGACGCCGCCAGCCGACGCGCCTCGTCGCGGAACGTGAACCCGTGCGAGCGTCCGGAGAGGGTGCGCTTCAATTCACCGTTGAGCGCGCGATCCAGCGCATCGCGCACCCGCGTCGAGCAGTTGTCGATGAAATAGTCATAACGGTACTCGGCGTTTTCCGGCCGCGCATTCCATTGCAGGAACGCGTGCAGTTCGCGCGCCTGCGGCGGCGCGATGTCGAGCCACTGCAATTGAACGCCGCGACCATCGGCGGCGTAGCCGCGCAGATCCGCTTCCATCGGCAGCGCGACCAGCTGGTAAAGCATGCGGCCGCGCAGGAAATTGACCAGGAAGCCGG
>JBKJND010000466.1:0-2539 GCA_046596095.1 Ahniellaceae bacterium
GCCTCGGTCGCATCCTGCTCGGATCGGTGACAGCCCGCATACTGGAGACCTGCTCCGTTCCGGTGCTGGTGGTGCGAGCCGAAACTCGCGTCGGCCGCCAGCGGGCTGAGGCCCTCAAAGAAAAATCGCGCAAGCCGTAAGCTGCGATGCCAGACAGGACAAGTCGTCGTCACAGCTTATGGAAAACGCTGTCCGGCGCTATCTGCATTCTGGCCGGGTTGGAAATCCAAGCAGTGGGCTCGCCAGGTGCCCCGATGAGTCGACGGACCACAGCCGCTTGATGCCGCGGCTCGTCGCAACTTCAAGAACCAGTGCAGCCCTTTGGACTTGCCCGGAGCAAACGCAAGCGACCCAGTATTACTTTGCTTGAAGGGCATAACCATGGCACAGCGTGTGCAAAATCAGGAATCGCCCGCTCAGTCCGCGAAATCACCGGACCTGGCTGAAGTCTGGCATGCGCTTTCGGTAGAGCAGACCGTGCAGCGGCTGGGAACACATCTGACGCGCGGCTTGACCCACGCGGAAGCCGCGTTGCGCTACACGCAACAAGGCTCGAACGTACTCACAGGTGCGAAGCAGCGCTCCGTGCTGTCGATCCTGATTCACCAATTCCGCAGCCTCTTTGTGCTGCTGCTGCTGGCGGCCGGCGGAGTTGCGTTTGCGCTGGGCGAAAACATAGAGGCAGTCGCGATCCTGATCGTGATCTTGATCAACGCCCTCATCGGATTTTTTACCGAATGGCGAGCGGAAGCAGCGTTGGGCGCGCTTCGCAAGTTGACCGTGCCCGTGGCCCACGTACTTCGTGAGGGAGAGGAGCGCGAGATTCCCGCAGAGCGCCTGGTCACCGGGGACCTGGCAATCCTGAGCGCTGGCGCACGAATTCCTGCCGACGGGCGCATTGTGGAAAGCGTTCGGCTGCAAGTGGAAGAAGCCGCGCTGACCGGCGAGTCGTTTGCCGTCGCCAAGTCTGCCGACACGCTCACGGAATCCGACGTGCCGCTCGGCGACCGCGCCAACATGGTGCACCTGGGTACTGCAGTCGCTGATGGCCGCGGTACCTACCTCGTAACCGCCACCGGCATGCTGACCGAAATGGGCAAGATCGGCACGCTCATCGAAGGCGTCGGCGCGCGCGGAACCCCGCTCGAAGCGAAGCTGGCCCAGTTGGGGCGCGGACTGCTCATGGTCGTGCTGGCAATGTGCGCCTTGATCGTCGTATTGGGCTGGATGCGCGGCAACAGTTTTCTATACATGCTGGAAGTTGGCATCGCGCTGGCAATCGCGGGGGTCCCGGAAGGATTGCCGGCAGTAACCACCATGACGCTCGCATTGGGGATGCAGCGAATGGCCCGCATGCATGCGCTGATACGTCGCCTGCCAGCGGTCGAAGCGCTGGGTTCGACCACGGTCATCTGTACCGACAAGACCGGGACACTGACCCGCAATGAGATGACTGTTCGCGCATATCAGCTCGGTGCGCGTCGGATCGAAGTATCGGGCGCTGGCTATGCGCCTGCTGGAGAGTTCAGCGCGCAAGGACAACGGCTTGAACCAGGCGTCGATGCCGAGTTGCGCCTCGCGCTGCAGATTGGAGCCCTGTGCAACGACGCCAAAGTCGACCGCAGCGTCGCCAACGTCACCATCCTCGGCGATCCGACTGAGGGCGCGCTGATTGTCGCCGCAGAAAAGGCTGGATTGATACCCTCCGCACTTGCTCAGGACTTTCCGCGCGTTGCGGAGATCCCGTTTACCAGCGAAACGAAGCGCATGGTCACGGTGCACCGTACGGCCGCCGGCCAGACTGTTGCCTACGCAAAAGGTTCACCCGGCACACTGCTCGAAGCGAGCGGATTTCACGTCGCAGCAGCGGGCGTTTCGCCCCTCACGCCCTCGGATCGACAACGATGGGAAGAGTCCAACCGCGAGTTGGGCGGTACTGCGCTGCGTGTGCTCGGTCTCGCGTACCGCGAACTACCGGAGGACTACAACGCGGAGGAACTGGACCGGAATTTCGTCTTCGTCGGCCAGGTCGGCATGATCGACCCGCTACGCGAAGAAGCACGAGGCACCATCGCGATCTGCCGCGAGGCCGGTATCCGCACCATCATGATTACCGGCGACCAGCCGCCGACCGCGTCCGAGATCGCGCGTCAACTGGGGATCGATCGCGATGCCGAAGGTCGGCCCTTGCGCACGGTTCATGCGCGCGAGCTAAGCGGCCTGGACGCCGCCGGCTGGCAGGCGGTGGTAGCGGACGCGGCCGTCTTTGCGCGTGTTTCGCCGAAGCACAAACTGCAAATCGTGGAGGCCCTGCAACTGCGTGGGGATGTGGTCGCAATGACCGGCGATGGCGTGAACGACGCGCCTGCGCTCAAGACAGCGGACATCGGCATCGCCATGGGCATCAAGGGAACGGAGGTTGCCAAGGAAGCCGCCGACATGGTCATCACCGACGACAATTTCGCCACCATTGTCGGTGCCGTGGAGCAAGGGCGAATCATCGTCCACAACATCGAACGCTTTATCCATCATCTGTTCT
>JBKJND010000176.1:0-3159 GCA_046596095.1 Ahniellaceae bacterium
ACGCCGTAGCTGAAGCGACCCGCCAGTTCCGGCATATGTTCGAAGTTCATGCCGTACCAGCTCGCGATGAGCGTTGGTACTCCCAGCAATGCCGCCCAGCCGGCGAGGCGCTTGACCACTTCGCCCTGGCCCACCGATACCATCGCCAGATTCACCGACATGGCCGCGGACAGCATCTCGCTCATGGTGTCGCAGCCTTCCTTGACCCGCACCGCGTGGTCGTACACGTCGCGAAAATAAATCCGCGCCCCCTCGTGGATGAGTCCGGGGTGGAACCGGACGAGCTGATTGAGCATGTCCTGCAACGGCGTCACCGCAAGCCGCAGCGTCACCAGTTCCTTCTTGAGGTCGTACAGACGTTCGATCACGTCGCGGCGGAACTTGTCGCCGAAGATGTCCTCTTCGAGTGCAAGCAGTTCGGTCTGGAACGAGCCGACGATCGGCTGGAAGTTGTCGACCACGAAGTCGAAGATCGCGTACAGACCGAAGCTCGGGCCCATCGCCAGCAATTCGGGCGACTGTTCGCAGCGCGCGCGCGCGGGCGAATAACTCAGTGAAGCGCCGTGACGCACGCTTACCAGATAGTTGGGGCCGAGGAACACATGCGTTTCGCCAAACGCGATCTTGCCCTGCACGAACTGCGCCGTCTGCAGAACGATGAACAACGAGTCGCCGTACACCTCGACCTTGGGTCGCTGATGCGCGTGGTGCGCGTCCTCGATGGCAAGATCGTGCAGGCCGAACTCTTCCTGAATTTTCTCGAGCAGTGCCTCGTCCGGCTCGTGCAGACCGAGCCACACGAATTGGCCGGGTTGCTCGAGCACATCGCTGATCTGATCGACAGTAATCTCGCCCGTGCGCCGGCCTTTGCGGTCGTAGGCGGCGAAGTTCACCAGCATCGGTGAATCGGACGTCTGCGTTGCTTCCTCTGTCGGCATCGCGCGTCCTCCGTTCACAGGGCGCGATGATCGCACGGCGCAACGGTGTCTTCGAGGCCCTTGCAGGAGCGGCGCGAGCCGCGATGCTTTCGCCCCGTGCAAGCTTGTGATCGCGGCTTGCGACGATCCTATAAGTCTTGCGCAGAAATCGCGCGTTCGGCACGCGCCAGCACCAGCAGCGCCGGCGCCAGCAGCAGCAGCCAGTCGGCAAAATCCTGCTGCGCGGCTTCGGTGAATGCAAACCACAAAGCCACCGCCAGCGAGGCCAGCACGCCGCCGATCGCGAGATGCCCGAGTCGCCGCAGGTTCGGGTGCCGGCTACGAGCCGCGACCAGCCACGGCAGGCACAGTGGACTCATGACAAGAATATTGAGATTGCGATGTGCGGCAATGTGGTCGGTACCGAGCCAGAGCGCGAGCAAGCCGGAGCCAATGAGACCGCACAATGCCAACAGGACGCCCCGAAGCGCATTGAATGCCCCGTGCGCAACCGGTGCCCGCATGCGCCCAAGCATCCACAACAGCGCAGCCAGCGCGAGACCCGCCGACGCGAATACCCATCGCCACTGCGGCGGCCGCTCATTCGGCAGTCCAATGCGATGACGGGCCAGCTGCTCGCTGCGAACCACCGCCGGTTTGCCGTCAAGTTGCAGATCCGCCACCGCATCGGCGAGTCGCTGTGGCACGAATGCCTCCTGCCACAGGGTCAGAGGTCGATCTGTGTAGCCAGCGAGGCCGAGATGGATGCCAAGCGCCAGGGGCAGATCCGGGCGCGCCAGTCGCAACGAGTGCTGCCGGTACGTCCACCCGCGGGAACGCACTTTCGCGCTGCGTTCAAGCGCGCCATCAAAAGCGACATCCAGGGCGTCGCGCACTCGCGTCGAGCAATTGCGCGTGAAGTAGTCGTAGCGATAACGCGCCTGCGCTGGACTCACGTCGTGCTGCAACCGCCCGCGCAGCAAAGATACTTGTGCGGGCGTTAGCGCCAGCCATTGCATGTCGATGCCGCGACCGGAAGCGGCGTAGTCCTCAAGCTCCGGTCGCGGATCGCCTGCAACGGCAAAGTAATGCATGCGCCCGCGCAGAAAATTCAGCAGGAAATTCTTCTCGCCGAAGTCGAAGATGCCGTAATTGACGGCGACGACCCGGGATGGATCCTCCCGATCCCTGAGCACGATTGCGTTGTGTCCGAAGCGCTGCCAATAGATCGCACCAGGCGCAATCGTAAGCAGCCCGGCCTCGATCCGCGCGTCAGGCACGCCTTCCAGCA
Source organism: Ahniellaceae bacterium (assembly GCA_046596095.1). GTDB lineage: Bacteria > Pseudomonadota > Gammaproteobacteria > Xanthomonadales > Ahniellaceae > JBBQNY01. The sequence continues at coordinate 2,209 of JBKJND010000176.1, forward strand.
AATCACCCCGGCTCGATTCTGCGGTCGGCTGCGCTTGTGCTTGTGCTTGCGTTTGCGGCTCGGCGGAGTGCGCGCGGCTCGTCGCCAGCAGAAACAGCGTGAGTGCAGCAACGAAAACGAGCGACTGGACTCGAGCCAACCTACTCAACCGCATTCGGATCGACTTTGAGTTGCTGCACCCGTCGGCGGTCCGCGCGAGTCACGGTCATGCGCAAGCCGCCCAGCATCAGCGTGTCGCCGACAATCGGCAGCCGACCGAGGCGGGCGGTAACGAGCCCGCCGATGGTGTCGGTTTCATCCTCGTCGAACCGCGTTCCGAAGTGTTCGTTGAAGTCTTCGATCGGCGTAAGTGCGTTGACCGTCGCGCGGCCGCTCGGGTGCTTGCGGATAAACGACACCTCGTCGTCGTCGTGCTCGTCGTCGATCTCGCCGACGATCTCCTCAAGTACGTCCTCGATGGTGATGAGACCGGCGACACCGCCGTACTCGTTGACGACAACGGCCATGTGGTTGCGGCTGGCGCGGAATTCTTTCAGCAACACGTTGAGCCGCTTGCTCTCGGGGATCATCACCACCGCGCGCAATTGTTGCTGCCAGCCTTGTGCGGTGGCGCCTTCCGCGCAGCAGCGCAGCAAATCCTTGGCGAGCAGGATGCCGACGACTTCGTCGCGGTCTTCTCCGGTCACGGGAAAGCGCGAGTGTCCGGACTCGACGACTACGCGCAGCACCTGGGTGAAGTCCCAGTCGGTATCCACCGCCACCATTTGCGCGCGCGGCACCATGACGTCGCCGACCTGCTTGTCGGACACGGCCATGGCGCCCTCGATCATGGCGAGGGTGTCGACGCTGAGCAATCCATTGGCCTGCGCCGAGCGCAGTTCGGCGATCAGCTCGGCCCGGTTGCGTGGTTCGCCTGCAAGCATCTGGCCGAGACGATCGAGCCAGGAGCGC
>JBKJND010000196.1:0-4208 GCA_046596095.1 Ahniellaceae bacterium
CCTGATTTCGTAAGCGAAAACCTTTGCCGTCTGTTCCACGAGTACGCGCGTCCCACGCAAGGCCGCCCGGCTCTTTCTGCTGTCAGGAGTGATGATGAAACGCGTTGCCGCCTTGATCTTGTTGGCCACCCTGTGCGCGCGCGATGCCTTCGCGTTCGATCCTTTCACCATCGCCGACATTCGCGTTGACGGCACCGAACGCATTTCCGCCGGTACGGTGTACTCGTATCTGCCGGTGGAGAAAGGCGATTCGATCGACAACGCGCGCGCCGCCGAAGCGGTGCGCGCGCTCTTCAAGACGGGATTCTTCAACGACGTCGAACTCGATCGCGAAGGCGACATCCTCGTGGTCAAGGTCACCGAGCGACCGGCGATCTCCAAGGTCAACATCACCGGCAACAAGGACATCAAGGAAGAGGATCTGCGCAAGGCCTTTCGCGAAATCGGACTCAATGAGGGCGATACCTACGATCGCCTGGCGCTGGAACGCGCGATCTCCGAACTGCAACGGCAATACAACAATCGCGGCAAGTACAACGTCGGCATTGAAGGCCGTGTGCGCAAACTGGCGCGCAACCGCGTGCAGATCGACCTGACGATCGCGGAGGGCAATGCCGCCAAGATCAAGCATTTCAATATCGTCGGCAACGAGACGTTCGCCGATACCGACATCCGTGAGGATTTCGAGTCCAACACCACCAACTGGCTGTCCTGGTACAAGAGCGACGATCAGTATTCGCGCGAAAAGCTCTCGGGGGATCTCGAGAAGCTGCAGGCGTATTACCAGGATCGCGGCTACGCCGAGGCCAGCGTCGAATCGACGCAGGTCGCCATCAGCCCGGACCGCAGCAACATCTACGTCACCGCCAACATCCGCGAAGGCGAGGTGTATCAAATCGGCGAGGTCAAACTCACCGGCAATCTGGTGCTCGAGGAAGCGCAGCTGCGACCGCTCATCCGCATCAAGCGCGGCGACACCTTCTCGCAACGGCGCGTCGAGCAATCGTCGGAAGCGATCACGCGCGTGCTGACCAACCTCGGCTACGCCTTTGCCGAAGTCAATCCGATTCCGACGCTCGACCGCGACAAGAAGGCTGTGGAAGTCATTTTCCTGGTCAACCCGGGTCCGCGCGTTTACGTCCGGCGCATTGCCTTCAAGGGCAACACGCGTACCCAGGACGAGGTGCTGCGCCGCGAGATGCGCCAGTTCGAAGGCGGCTGGTACTCGCAGGCTGCGATCGATCGTTCGAAGGTTCGTTTGCGGCGCCTCGGTTACTTCAAGTCGGTCAATATCGAAACGCCGAAAGTGGCTGGCACCGAGGATCAGGTCGATCTTGAAGTTGCGGTCGAGGAACAAAGCTCGGGTGCGTTCCAATTCGGTTTCGGTTACTCGCAGTTGCAGGGGCTTCTGACCAGTCTGTCGGTCAGCCAGCGCAATTTTCTGGGCTCGGGCAACAGCGTCAACGTAACGGTGCAGAACAACCGCATCGTCAAACGGTTTGATTTCAGTTACTACGATCCGTACTTCACCGACAGCGGCGTCAGCCTGGGCTACAACTTGCGCTACTCGGAAATCGACCAGCGCCAGGCCAACATTGCCGCCTACACTTCGCAAACGACGCTGTTCTCGGTGATCTCGGCTATTCCGTTGACCGAGACCGATACGGTCAGCGCTTCGCTTGGCATTGAGCGCAATGCACTCGGGCTGCTCGCTGGTTTTTCACCGCAGCCTTTCATCGACTACATCGACGACGTCGGTCATCGCACCTTCCATACCTGGCGCCTGGAGGCCGGTTGGGCGCGCGATTCGCGCAATCGTTTCTTTGCGCCAACGCGCGGCACTTACCAGCGCTTGTTCGCAGAAATCGCATTGCCTGGCTCGACTGCGGAGTACTACAAACTTCAGTATCAGTTCTCGCATTACTTTCCGTTGCGAGACTGGGCGACGCTGCTGACGTCGGTGGATCTGGGCTACGGTGATGGCTACGGCAATGGCGAAGTGCTGCCGTTTTTCGAGAACTTCTACGGCGGCGGCGTAGTGAGCGGCGTGCGTGGTTTCGAAGACAACACGCTCGGTCCCTGCTTCCGGGCACTCGGAAACACCAGCACCGATTGCCAGCCGCTGGGCGGCGCGCTCAAGGCGGTAGGTACCGCCGAGGTGATCTTCCCGACGCCTTTCCTCAAGCGCGGCGAGGACTCCACGCAATTGTCGGCGTTTCTCGACGTTGGCAATGTGTTCGAGGATTTCAGTGCGTTCGATACCGGCGAGTTGCGCGCGTCGGCAGGACTTTCGTTCAAATGGCAGGCACCGGTGGGTCCGATCGTGATCAACCTGTCGACGCCACTCAAGAGCAAGGACGACGATCGCACGGAAACCATCCAGTTCTCGTTCGGTAATCAGTTCTGACCGGACGCGGTTTGCCCTGCGATGAACTCCGCGAGCGCCACACATATCGATGAACTGTCGGCGTCTCGCCAGAGCACGACACGGCGCGCAGCGTGGGTAGCGCTTCTGGTGGTGTTGTTGGTTGGATGGGCGGGTTCGGCGTGGGCGCAGGCAGTGCCGCGCATCGCTTACGTCGACATGAAGCGTCTGCTGGACAACGCGCCTCAGGTTGCGGCGGGTCGCGAGCGGCTCGCGCGAGAGTTTCGCGAGCGCGACGCACAACTCAAGGTGCAGGAAGCGAAGCTCAACGAGCTCAAGGCGCGCCAGCAGGGTGAGGCGCCGCTTTCCGGCACCGTATCCACGACGCAACTCGCACGCGAGATCGCGACCCTGGAACGCGGCATCGAGCGGTTGCGCGGACAACTGCGCAGCGAACTTGGCACGCGCGGCGCAGAGGAATTGGGCCGGCGCTGGCCGGAGATCCAGTCGGTGATCGTCGAGTACGCGCGCGAACAGAAATACGATCTGGTGCTGCAAGGCCCTGTGCTGTTTGCCGCGGCCAGCATCGACATTACGGATCGGGTGCTGGAACGCCTGCGCAACGCGCCAAGACAAACCGCTCCCGCGCCGCTGGTGCCATGAGTACCGCGCCGGTTTTTTCGTTGGCTGAACTTGCAGATCGATTCGGACTCGAATTGCGTGGTGCCAGTGCAGCTCTCGTCGACGGGGTCGGCACGCTCGAAGCGGCCTCGCCTTCGCAACTCTCATTCTTCACGCATGCGCGGTATCGGACGCAACTTGCCGGCACGCGCGCGGCCGCCGTAGTACTCGCGGCCGGCGATGCCGCGATCTCTCCGGTTGCGTCGCTCGTCAGCACCCGGCCTTACGCCGATTTCGCGCGCATCGCGACGTTGTTTGAGCGGCGCACGCACCGCGCTGCCGGCGTGCATCCCACTGCGGCAATCGCGACGGACGCTTGCATCGACCCGAGCGCGCACGTCGGACCGCATGTTTCGATCGGCTCACGAGTGCGTGTTGGCGCGCGCGCGGTGCTCGGGGCCGGCTGCGTGATCGGCGAGGATTGCGTGGTCGGAGACGACTGCGAACTGGTTGCGCGTGTCACGCTGGTGCGCGATGTGCGCCTTGGCCGGCGCGTACGCATCCATCCGGGCGCGGTGCTGGGTGCGGACGGCTTCGGCAATGCGTTCGAAGACGGCCACTGGATCAAGGTGCCGCAACTCGGCGGTGTGATCATCGGGGACGATTGCGAGATCGGCGCCAACACCTGCATCGATCGGGGCGCGCTCGGCGACACGGTGCTCGAAGAAGATGTGCGGCTCGACAATCTGGTGCAAATCGGCCACAACGTCCACATCGGCGCGCATACCGCGATGGCGGGCTGCGTCGGTGTCGCCGGCAGCGCGCGCATCGGTCGCCATTGCCTGATCGCGGGTCAGGCCGGCATCGGTGGTCACATAGAGATCTGCGACAACGTCACCGTGACTGCGGCCAGCGCGCTTACCCACAGCATTCACCAGGCCGGCGTGTATTCCGGCGGCCTGCCGGTTTCGCCCAACGCCGAATGGCGCCGCAACGCTGCCCGTTTCGCCCGCCTCGACGCTACTCTGCGCAAGCTGCTGCGCGCTGCGCGCCCTACCGACCCTGCCGCCGAGTAAACCGCCGATGGATGTTTCGCTGCCGGTCGACGTGACCCGTATTCTGAACCTGCTGCCGCATCGCTATCCGTTCCTGCTGGTCGACCGGGTGATCGAGTTCCACGCCGGCCATCGTATCGTCGCGTACAAGAACGTCACCCTCAACG
>JBKJND010000246.1:0-5561 GCA_046596095.1 Ahniellaceae bacterium
CAGCATCGCCATCTGCGCACGCGATTCGATCTGGAAGACCCCCACAGTGTCGGCCCGCTGGATCATCGCGTAGGTTTCCGGATCCTCGGCAGGAATCGTCGCCTGGGTGAGCTCGATGCCATGGTGCGCACGCAGCAGATCAAAGCATTTGCGTATGCAGGTCAACATGCCGAGCGCGAGGCAGTCGACCTTGAGCAGCCCAAGCGTGTCGAGATCGTCCTTGTCCCACTGGATGATGGTGCGGTCCGGCATGGCCGCGTTCTCGACCGGTACCAGCGTGTGCAAGGGCTGCTCTGCAATGACGAAACCGCCGACGTGTTGCGAGAGATGGCGCGGCGCACCCATGATTTCGCGCGCCAGCACGACCAGCCGCCGGACCTGCGCACTGGCCGGATCGAATCCGTGCTCGACGAGGCGCGCATCGATTTCGGCAAGACCGTCCCAGTGCCCGATGACGCGGCTCAACTGCTCGACCTGATCGACGCTGTAGCCGAGCGCCTTGGCGACATCGCGTACCGCGCTCTTGCCGCGATAGCAGATCACGGTGGCCGCGAGCGCGGCGCGTTCGCGGCCGTAGCGCTGGTAGATGTACTGGATGACTTCCTCGCGTCGCTCGTGCTCGAAGTCGACGTCGATGTCGGGCGGCTCGTTGCGTTCCCGCGAGATGAAGCGTTCGAACAGCATGCTCATGCGCGCCGGATCGATCTCGGTGATGCCGAGCGCGAAACACACCGCCGAATTTGCCGCGGAGCCGCGGCCCTGGCACAGGATTCCCTGACTGCGTGCAAAGCGCACGATGTCGTGCACGGTCAGGAAATAACTCTCGTAGCCAAGCTCCGAGATCAGCGCGAGCTCGTGTTCGATGAGCTGCTGCGCTTTGGGCGGCGTGCCGTGTGGCCAACGCCAGCGCGCGCCCCCTTCAGTCAACGCGCGCAGCCATGAGGCTGCGGTGTGGTTGACGGGTACGAGCTCGCGCGGATATTCGTAACGGATTTCGCTCAACGCAAACGTGCAGCGTGCGGCGATGCGCATCGTCTCGCGGAGCGCCGCCTGCGGATACAGCGCAGCCAGCGCGGCGCGCGTGCGCAAATGGCGCTCACCATTCGCGAACAGGTGCATCCCCGCCTGCGCGACCGTGGTGCGATGGCGGATCGCGGTGACCGTGTCCTGCAGCGCACGTCGGCGACGCACATGCATATGCACGTCGCCAGTCGCGACGATGGGCAATGCGTGGCGCGCCGCAATATCCTCGATCGAAACAAGCCGCGCGGCATCGTCGGCAGCGCGGTGCAGCTCCAGCGCGAGCCACGCGCGTTCCGGAAAGCATTCGTGCAGCCATGTCGCGCAGTCGGCTGCACCCGCGTGCGGCGGTAGCCACAGCGCCAGCAACCCTTCGTTCGGGACGCGTGCATCGGGTTGGCGGAAATCGTCCAGCACGACGCGATACCTGCCTTTGACGCTGCGCCTGCGCGCGCGCGTGATGAGCTCGCACAGGCGGATATAGCCCGTCAGGTTTTCCACCAGCAACACGATTTTCGGACCCTCGGCGAGTTGCATCTCGCTGCCGACGATGAGCGCAAGCCCTGTTTCACGCGCGGCTTCAAAAGCGCGCACGATGCCGGCGAGCGAACACTCGTCGGTGATCGCGAGTGCGCTGTAGTTCATCGAGCGTGCACGCTCGAACAACTCGCGCGCGCTCGATGCGCCGCGCAGAAAACTGAAGTTGCTGAGGCAGTGGAGCTCGGCGTAAGCGAGTGGCTCGATCATGCTCAGGCGAACCAGCCATGCAGCATGAAGGGGCCTTCCTCACCGCTTGGGCGATACGCCCACGCGCGCTGTCCTTCGGCGGTTTCCACCACGTAGTAATCGCGGCGGACGTCGCTGCCATCCCACCACCCCGACTCGATGCGTTCGGGGCCACTGAGAATGTGTATCTCGCGACTGCGCAGCGGAATCGGCCGCGACAGCAACCAGCCGGGGCGAGGCGGGAATTGTCGCGCCATTGGCGCGACCCGCCGAGCGCCCAAGACAGGATGTCTTGGGCCGGATGCGACTTGGCGAGCGCAGGATGCGCAGAGCCTAGTCGCCGGGTAGCCGTGGCAGCTTCTGCAGGCATCCGTCGGCTGAGTGTCGATGGCTTGCTGTTGCCACGCGCGTTCGGGTCGATGGTCCTCCTGCACGCAGAGCGTATAGACCCGCTCCGCGCCGAGGCGTGCGCGCAGGCGCTCGCGCAGCTGCGGCCAGGCCAGCGTCTGCGCCGCGTTCGGCGCGAACAAATCCGCGCCCGCGGGCACGAAGGGCGGCAATTCATCGGCGCGCAAACGCAAGCCCCGCACCGGCGCCGGCACACTCGTTTGTGCCAGCCGGCTTTGCGCAATCTCGAACAGCAAGCGGGGATCGCGCTCGGTGCCGAGGAGACCAATCGATACTCCTGTAGGCGCACGGCCTTCGTGTTCGAGCAGGACATCGAACCGCTGCACGCCGCCATCCCGCCCCGTAAGGAACGCTGCGAGGTCGTGCACGAGACGCCGCAATGGAAACCAGAGTGCTTCGCTACTTTCGACTTCGTAATTGAACTCGATGCGCTCGTCGAAGCGATCGGGCGGCTGGTACCACGTCAACGGTTGCGTCGCGTCACCGCGCAAGCGATCGAGGTGCAGCAACAGATCGGGACCGAAGCGGCGCACCACCGCCGCACGCGGCAACGCAAACAACTGCTTGAGCGTGCGCAGACCCATCGCGCGTAACGCATCGGCCACCGTTACCGGCAAGCTGGCGCGGTCGATCTGTATCTGCGCCAATGCGCCGAGCAACGTGCTCGGCGTATCGAGTGCAAGCTCCGCATGGTTTTGCGCCAGCACCAGGGCTGCACTCGGATTGGGCGCGAGCACCAGCCGATGGCGAAAACCCAGCGCGTCAAGATCGTCGTGCAGTTGCGCCGCGAAGCGCGGCCACGGCCCGAATAATTTAAGGCTGCCGGCGACCTCGAGCAGCAACGCGTCGGGAAAATCGAGGCTGACCTGCGAGCTGTAGCGATACAGGATGCCCGCGAGTAGACGTTGCCAACGCGCGTTCGCGCCGGTGTCGTGTTCGATGGCCGTGAAGTTGGCGAGCAACGCCTGCGCCGCCGCGAGCGTTTGCCCCGCCCGCAAACCAGCTGCGGCGGCGGCATCGTTGACCGCGACCAACAGCCGCCGTTGCGCGCCACCCGTGACCAACACCAACGGGCGCGTCGGATCGACCTGATCTCGGAGGACCCCGTCCAGCGCCAGTTGCGGCAGCCACAAGCACGCCCACGACATATTCGCGACTCAATGCCGCGCGACGGGCAGCGGCAAGGATGCTGCGGGTGGCAATCCGCCGCGACATTTGAGCACCCGCAAGCGTGAGGGCCGCGCATCGAGCGCGATCCGCAATGCGGCGGGCGAAGCATTCGCCGCTGCCGTCTGCGGACGCAACACGAAGCCCAGCGTGCGTCCGGCTGCGGCTGCCACGGTCAGGCGCCGCAAGGCGCGATCGTTGGCGTTTGCCAACCAGCACACCACGGCGGCGCAACAACCCGCGCGCAAGGTCTGTTCGGCGGCCCACAACGCTTCGCGCGGTTCGCGCACCGCGATCACCGGCAAGCGCGCCAGCACAATGCCGGCCGCCTGCCATGCGCCGGGGTAGGGCAGATAGGGCGGCGCGATCAGCGCAACCGTTTCGTCGTTGGCGGTCAGGCGGGCGAGCGTTGGCCACAACAAGGAGAGTTCACCGATGCCGTCGCTGGCGAGCAGTAGCTCCGACAAGGCCGCAGCGGGCCAGCCGCCACCGGGCAGCACCGCATCGAGTGGCGCGTGACCGGTCGGCTGCAATGCAATGTCTGTGGGTGCGGGCGGCGCACGACCACGCCACACGCGCGCATCGCGCAGCACCGCATCGAGGGCACAAAAAGGTACCGCGCTCATTCCGCAGCGACCATCAAATCGACTCCATCAGTCCGTACCTCTCAGGTGCTTCGCACCAGGCCGACGAACAAACCCTCGATGGCGAAATCATCGTGTTGCGAGGGATCGATCGGTGCGAATGCCGTATTGCGCGGAAGTAATCGCACGCGCGCGTCGCGTCGTTCGAGACGCTTGACCGTCAGCTCGCCATCAAGACGCGCGACTACCGTGTCGCCGTGCTGCGCGTCGACCACGCGCCGCACCGCGATCAGGTCGCCGTCGAGAATGCCGTCGCCCTGCATCGAATCGCCGACCACGCGCAGCAGATAATCGGGCCGCGTACGAAACAATGCCGAATCGAGCGTCACTTCGCGCTCGACTCCCGCATCGGCACCGATCGGCGCCCCTGCGGCCACGCGACCGAGCAGCGGCACGCGCCAGGTTTCTTCCGCACGCGTGCGCGCAGCGAGGGCGGCACGGCGTGGCAGACGAATCCCGCGCGCCATCCCGGGTACCAGTTCGATCAGACCCTGCGCGGCCAGCGCCTCAAGATGCTTGCGCGCCGCGCGGGGCTGACGAAACCCGAACGACTGCGCGATCTCGGCCAGCGTCGGCGCACCCTCGCCACGTTCCAGGCGCGCACGCAGGTAAGCGAGGATCTGCCGCTGTCGATCGGTGGGGGCGCTGCGCACAGGTACAAATATAAGTACCTTTCGCCACCACGGCAAGACCCCTCCCCAACCCTCCCCTGCGCGCCGGGGAGGGGGTCGCTGCCGTGGCACTCGAAAATATTTGCGGCGCGCAAGGGAGGGAGCCGCTGCCGTGTCGCTTTAGCTCCCTCCCCTGCAACAGCAGGGGAGGGGTTGGGAAGACTTGCGCACGGTGCTGACGGCTAGACTTGCGGGATGTGCGGGCGGACGACGTTTCTGGCCTCTTGGGCCGACATCCTCGAATTTTCGCGGCCGCTCAGCGTGCTCGTGCCGGATGCGCCGGACCCGATTCCCACCTACAACTTCGCGCCAACGCAGGTAGGCCCGGTGCTCGTCGCGGAACAGGAGGCCGATGCCGACGCGCGGGTGATGCCGATGCGTTGGGGGCTCATACCGGCGTGGGCCAAAGACATGAAGATCGGCGCGCAGACGATCAACGCGCGCGTCGAGACGGTGGCGAGCAAGCCGGCGTTTCGCGCGGCGTGGCAGCGACGGCGTTGTCTGGTGCCGGTTTCGGGTTACTACGAATGGTTGCCTGCAGGTGCGATCAAGCAACCGTATTTCATCCATCCGCTCCAATCGCCCCTGCTGTTTTTCGCCGGACTGTGGGAGCAATGGCGCGCGCCGGAAGGACCGCCGTTGCTGTCGTACACGATCATCACGCGTGCGGCGCAAGGCGACATCGCGCAACTGCACGATCGCATGCCGTTGGCGCTTGCACCGCAAGTGTTCGGCGACTGGCTGTTCGGCGATGCCGCACGTGCGCAGTCGATCGTGGAGTCCGCCGCGCCGGTCGAGGTTGCGTTTCATCCGGTCGCGCGCGCGGTTGGCAATCCGCGCAATCAGGGTTCGGAGTTGATTGAGCCGGTCGCGGTTGCGGGGGAAATTTCTTCAGGCTGAGGCGGGAAAAGCACGGCGCCTTGGG
>JBKJND010000460.1:0-2886 GCA_046596095.1 Ahniellaceae bacterium
CACTCGTGTCCATCGCCGGCAAAGACGCGCGCGATGTCGACGCTGCGGTGTGATGCGAGAAGGTCGCAGGCGCGTTCCGTTTGCTCGTGGCAATCGCCGACGTGTCGCATTACGTGCAGCCCGGCGGCGCACTGGATCGCGAGGCGCAGGATCGCGCGACTTCGGTGTATTTCCCCGAATTCGTCGTGCCGATGCTGCCGGAGGTGTTGTCGAACGGCATCTGTTCGCTCAATCCGGACGTCGAACGCCTCTGCATGGTGTGCGATGTGCACGTCGACGCGAATGGCGGCACGTCGCAGGCGAAGTTCTACCCGGCGGTGATGCGCTCGCACGCGCGCCTCACTTACACCGAAGTGTGGGCGGCCATCGGCGAGCGCGACGCGGACACTCGCAGCCGCCTCGCGCATGTGTTGCCGCAACTCGACCAGTTGAACGATTTGTTCAAGGTGCTCGCCAAGGCACGTACCGCGCGCGGCGCCATCGAATTCGAGTCGAGCGAATTCAAGTTCCGTCTCGGCGCTGGTGGCGAAGTGCTCGCGGTTGGCGCGTACGAACGCAACGACGCGCATCGCCTGATCGAAGAATGCATGATCGCCGCCAACGTCGAGGCGGCGCGCTTTATCCAGCGCACGCATGTGCCGGCTCCGTTCCGCGTGCACGCACCGCCGCCGGAAGCAAAGTTTGCGGATCTGCTCGAGTACCTGCGCGAGTTTGGTCTGCGCCTGCCCGCGTTTGGCGAGGTCAAGCCGCTCGACTTCGCGCAACTGCTGCGGCGCGTGCGCGAGCGCCCGGACGCTTCGCTGATTGAATCGGTGGTGCTGCGTAGCCAGTCGATGGCGGTGTACACGCCCGAGAATCATGGGCACTTTGGCCTTGCGCTCGACGCGTATTCGCACTTCACCTCGCCAATCCGGCGCTATCCCGATCTATTGCTGCATCGCGCGATCCGTCACGCGATCGCGCGCGGAACGCCTGCGACGTATCGCTATTCGGTCAGTGATATGGCGCACCTCACGTCGCATTGCTCGCGCAACGAGCGCCGCGCCGACGAGGCCGAACGCGATGTCGACGAGCGCTTCAAGTGCGCGTGGATGGAGAAGCACGTCGGCTCCGAATTCGACGGCGTCGTGTCCGGCGTCACGTCGTTTGGCCTGTTCGTCGAACTCAAACCCACGCGCGTGTCGGGACTTGTGCACATCACACAACTGCCGAACGACTACTACCACTTCGATCCCAAGCGGCATCTGTTGACGGGCGAACGCCGGGGTCTGACGTTCCGCATCGGCCAGCCCGTGCGCGTGCAGGTGCTCCGTGCGAGCATCGAGGATCGCAAGATCGATTTCCGACTGGTCTCGGCGGAAGGCACCCCGGTGCCGAGTCCGCACGACTTCTCCGCGCCCCCGCGCAAACAAGCCGTGGGCCGCCGCCGATGAGAATGAGCCGCTTGGTGCCAGGTGACCCCAAATCCGCTCGCGTAGGTCAGGCCGCGCAGCGACCTGACAGTCCGCAGCGATGGCGTGTCAGGTCGGCGAGCCGACCTGGCCTACCCGTTTGCGAGGCGCGTCGATGAGTGACGATTGGAGGCTGGGCATTCATGCGGTCGAGTCGGCGATCGAGGTCGGCGCGTCGCAGGTGATCGAGCTCTGGATCGAGAAGGGCACGCGCAATCCGCGTGTGCTGGAGCTCGCCGAAGCTGCGCGTGGGCACGGCATCGCCGTGCAGAGCGTCGGCAAGGACGGTTTCGCGCGCATCGCGCACGATGTGCGACATCAGGGCATCGCTGCACGCTGCCGTGCGGAACCGGTGCTCGATGAGCGCGAGCTTGGCGATCTCATCGAGAGCGCGGGCAGCGAAGCATTGCTGCTGGTGCTCGACGGCGTCACCGATCCCCACAATCTCGGTGCATGCCTGCGCTCCGCGCACGCAGCAGGCGCGTGCGCGGTATTGATACCGAAGGATCGCTCGGCGGCGATGACGCCGGTCGTGCGTCGCGCCGCCGCAGGTGCCGCGGAACGCTTGCCGCTGGTGCGCGCAACCAACCTCGCGCGCGCGCTCGACACAGTCAAGGAAGCCGGCGTCTGGCTCACGGGCCTGGCCGGAGACGCACCGCAAACCTTGTTTGAAGTCGACCTGCGCGGACGTGTCGCGCTGGTCATGGGCAGCGAAGGCGAGGGCATGCGCAGGCTGACCGCCGAGCGCTGCGATCATCTCGCGCACATCCCCATGCACAAAGGCGCCGAGAGCCTCAACGTATCGGTCGCTGCAGGCGTCGCCCTGTTTGAAGCCGTGCGCCAGCGCCGCGCTCCTCCGCGCCGCTAGCCGCCGCGACTGCTCACGCCACCCCGCCAAGGAATGAAATGAACGACATCGATGTCGCCTGGTACGACGTCATCGGCCTGGCTGGAGTCGGGCTGTTGCTGCTTGCCTATCTGCTGCTGCAGGCCGGACGGATGCAGGGCGACGACCTTCGCTACCAGCTACTCAACCTGATCGGCGCGCTCGGCATACTGGTCTCGCTTCTCTATGAGTTCAACCTCTCCGCGTTCGTGATCGAAACCGCGTGGGTCCTCATCAGCCTCTATGGAATCGCCCGCGGCCTGCGAATCCATAAGAGTCGAGCGCAGCCGGATGGTTGCCGCGAAAAGTTGTAATCCGTCACGCGGCGATTGACGCATAGCGTCCCTTTTCCCGCTTATCCTCATTCAAAGCCGTTGGCGAAAATCAGTTCGGGGATGAAATAGAACTGGCGGGTGCTTTCGATGAGTCCGCCTGATCCATTGAATTGACCTGAGCTGACCGGCCCACGCGTGCGCAGGAAGAAATTCTGGCCGAGCGGCGGAGCAAAGCCGGTGGTGCGCCAGCCGTTGCTGACGCGCTGCATCGTGC
>JBKJND010000433.1:0-4022 GCA_046596095.1 Ahniellaceae bacterium
ATCGAGGGAGGTCGACCTTGGCGCTCCGAATCTTGCCCAAAGCCACGGCAGGTCAGGTCGGCTCTGCTTACCTGAGTGCAAGTCCTGCTGAAGTCCGAGTCGAGCGAGCGTTGCAAGTCGAAAAACCGGGGAAACGTCAGGAGCCGGACTATGTCCGGCTGATCTGCGCCGATCGCTCGTCGGCCCATGCAACTGCCGCAGCGATTTCGGGGGCGAAGCGCTCGGCTGCTTGCGTGAGATCGTGCTCGCGCGCGTCGGCGTCGTACGCGCGATCGGGTTGCTTGGCGTAGCGGTGCAGGATATCTCCGCCGACTGCGTGGGCGATTTCGTCTGCACTTGCCGCGAGGTCGAAGTGCGTCGCGATGTTCGCGAGGCACTCGGCGGGTCGTGCGACGAGATCGTCGCCATCGAGTCGGAGCACGCGTGCTGCGGTGGCGGGGTCGCGCGCGAGCCGCGCGTAACGTTCGGTTTCAATAAACCACGTCAGCGCGATGCACTGCGCATCATCCAGTTGCCACACCCGCAGCGATGCATCGCCTGACCACTCGTGCCACGCCGACAGAGGCGGCGCAACACTGGCGCGTGCCTGCGCGCGCAGCGCGGGATCGCGCAGGTACGCCGCCAGGTAGCGTGGAAGTTTCAGGCTGAGCAACACCGCTCGATCTTCCGGCCGCGTTGCGAGCAACTGCGGCGCCAGTAGCGACGCAGTGCTGGTGGCCTTGACGATCACGCGATCGCCGACAGCAAATCCGCGCGCCAGCAGCCCGGCGACCAACGCCAGCGCCGCGTCGACACGCGCCGGCGCAACGGCTCCGAGCGGCGCATCGCGCTCCAGCCACGCACCCGCCATGGACAGCAACGGCAGGGGTTCGCGGAGACCGAGCACCGATGGCAGCCGATCCAGCAGGCGACTGAGCAATGTCGACCCGCAGTGGCCCACGTGGAAAATCCAGCGCAACGGTGGCGAGGGCGCGATGGTGCGCTGCGCGTGCGCCGCGAGCAGATCGCCCAGCGGATAGCGCCAACCGCCGAGCGGCGTTTCCGGCAGGGCGCGCTCATCCAGAAATGGCGCCGCGTAAAACGCGCGGCCGACATCCAGCACATCGGCCCGATCACCCGCGATATCGAGCGCGTACAGACAATGGCGGGCGCTGGCGAAAAGGTCGGCGGGTGCGGGACGCATGCGAGGAGTTTTTCGGGGACGACGCAGTCTAGCTCCGACGCTGGCGTCGCCGGGCGCGCACGGCGACAATGCCCGTCTTCCGCGTAACGAGCCCGCCATGTCCGATACATCCCGCGCACACGGTCTTGGCACCCGCGCGATCCATGCGGGACAGAGTCCCGATCCTTCGACCGGCGCGATCATGACGCCGATCTACCAGACCTCGACGTATGTGCAGTCGAGCCCGGGCGAGCATCAGGGCTTCGAGTATTCGCGCTCGCACAATCCGACCCGGTTTGCGTGGGAGCGTTGTATTGCCGATCTCGAGGGAGGCAAGCAAGGCTACGCGTTCGCGTCTGGACTCGCGGCCACCGCAACGGTCCTCGATCTGCTCGACACCGGCAGCCACGTCGTGGTGATGGACGACGTGTACGGCGGTACGTTCCGGCTGTTCGAGCGCGTGCGCCGCAAGTCGGCGGGGCTCGATTTCACGTTCGTCGATCTCAATGATCCGGACGCGCTGGCCGCGGCGATGCGGGACAACACGCGTCTGATCTGGGCGGAAACCCCCACCAATCCAATGCTCAAGCTTATCGATCTGGAGCGCCTCGGCAAGTTTGCGCGCGAGCGCGGCGTGTGGCTCGCGGTCGATAACACCTTCGCCTCGCCGATCCTGCAGCGCCCGCTTGAATTCGGCGCGCACCTGGTGGTGCATTCGGCGACCAAATACTTGAACGGCCACTCGGACATGGTCGGCGGCATCGTCGTGGTCGGCGAAGACGCTGAGCTTGCCGAGCGCATGACGTTCCTGCAGAACGCGGTGGGCGCCATCCAGGGTCCGTTCGACAGCTTCCTCGCCTTGCGCGGCATCAAGACGCTGCACCTGCGCATGCGCGCGCACTGCGCCTCGGCGCTCGAACTCGCACAATGGCTCGAAACGCACCCGCAGGTCGAGCGCGTGATTTATCCGGGCCTCGCGTCGCACCCGCAGCGCGCGCTGGCCGCGCGACAGATGGACGGGTTCGGCGGCATCATCAGCATCGTCATCAAGGGTGGATTGCCCGAAACGCGACGCATGATGGAGGCGTGCAAGCTGTTCGGACTCGCCGAGTCGCTCGGCGGAGTCGAGAGCCTCATCAATCACCCGGCGATCATGACTCACGCGTCTGTACCGCCCGAAAACCGCGCGAAACTCGGGATCACCGACAATCTGGTGCGGCTGTCGGTCGGCGTGGAGGACGTGGCGGATCTGCGGGCAGAACTCGATGCCGCGCTTGGCCGGGCTGCGTGAAAAAAGGCGCGCGCAAGTTCCTGTTGTTCGATCTCGATGGCACCTTGATCGATTCGTTCGACGGCGTCACGCGTTCGATCGCGCATGCATTCGAACAATTGGACGAGAGCGGACCCGATGCGGCGGCGTTGCGCGACTGGATTGGCCCGCCGCTGCGCGTCAGTTTCGGCGAGTGGTTTGGCGATCCGATGGATGCCCGCATCGAGACGGCGGTCGCGCACTACCGCACGCGATTCGACTGCCTGGGCTGGAAGGAACACTCGATCTACGACGGTGTGCACGAGTTGATCGATGAGCTGGCCGCGCGCGGGCATCGGATGGCGGTGGTTACCGCAAAGAACGAACCACACGCTCTGCGTATCGTCGAACATCTGCCATTTGGTCAGCACTTTGAGACCGTGGTTGGCGCCACGCTCGATACGACTCGGAGCGACAAGACCGAGCTCATTGCCGAAGCCCTGGAACGCCTGGCGGCTGCGCCTCGGCAATGCACGATGCTTGGCGATCGCCGCTTCGATATCGAAGGCGCACGCGATCACGGCATGCACGCTATTGGCATCGGCTGGGGCTATGGCAGCGCGCAGGAACTCGCGCGCGCCGGCGCCGACAGCGTGGTTGCTACACCCGCCGCACTCGCGGCTTTGTTGGTGTGATGCGCCGATTCGCTCTTGTAGTGCCGGACTGTGTCCGGCTGCTGTTCGGCGGTTGCGTTGGGGAAAGCAGCGGCGCATAGCACCGCTCTACAAAAGCTAACGACGCGGTTGGTTCAAACATCCAATGAGGAATTCATGATCGAACTGGCACGCCGCACCAAAATCATCGCAACGCTCGGCCCCGCGACGGACGCGCCAGCTGTGTTGGAAGCACTGCTGCGCGCCGGCGTCGACGTGGTGCGACTCAACTTCTCGCACGGCGACCATGCCTCGCAGGCAGCTCGTGCGCAAGCCGTGCGCGAGACGGCGGCGCGTGTCGGGCGTGAGGTCGGAATTCTTGCCGACCTGCAGGGCCCGAAAATTCGCATCGAGCGATTCGCCACAGGCCGCGTGAGCTTGCGCGCTGGCGATCCGTTCACCCTCATCGCATCCAACTCCGCACCGCCGGGAGACGCGACGCAAGTCGGCGTGAGTTACCTCGGCCTGGTCGATGATCTTCGCGCTGGCGACACGCTGCTGCTCGACGATGGCCTCATGCAACTCAGCGTCGAACGCATCGACGGCGAGCGCATCCACACCCAGGTCATCAACGATGGCGAACTGTCGGATCGCAAAGGACTCAACCGGCTCGGCGGCGGTCTCTCGCTCGGGGCGCTGACCGACAAGGATCGTGCCGATATCGTTGCGGCGGCAGCGATCGGGGTTGATTTTCTGGCGGTGTCGTTTTGCCGCGAGGCTTCCGATATCGATCAGGCGCGGAGCCTTGCGCATGCAGCGGGCCTCCGCGCCGCGATGGTGGCGAAGATCGAGCGAGCCGAGGCCATCGAGAATCTCGACGCCATCGTGCGCGCGCCACCATCACCGCGTCGCTCGCGCGCACGATGGCGTCGAGATTCTCGATGGCCTCGGCGCGCTC
>JBKJND010000311.1:0-7776 GCA_046596095.1 Ahniellaceae bacterium
CTCTTCATGTCACGCATTCCGCGCTTGTTGCCCCTTGTCGTAGCCATTGCTGCGTTTGCCGCGCCTTGCGCCGCAGCTACGCTTGATCTGCTCGGCGCGTACGACCTGGCGCGTCGCAACGATCCACAACTCTCCGCCGCAGAGAATCGCGCGCTGTCGGTCGAGGAGGGCATCGCACAGTCGCGCGCTGCGCTGCTGCCCAACATCGCCGCGACCGCGAGCACCGACCGCACCAAGGGCGACGGCACATCGCCGCAGTTCGATCCGCAAACCGGCCAGCTCATCAGCCAGAGTTTCGATGTAGATACGGAGAGCACCAGCTACGGCATCCAGTTGCGGCAGAGTGTATTCGACTTCGCCAACTACACGCGGCTGCGTGGCGCGCGCGCGCTCGCCGAACAGGGCGAGGCGCAGTATCAGCAAGCCGAGGACGCGCTCTACGTGCGCGTCGCGGAAGCGTATTTCAATGTGCTTACCGCCGAAGACACGCTCGCGTTCGCGAATGCCGAAGCGACCGCGCTAGGTCGCCAGTTCGATCAGGCGCAACAGCGCTTTGAAGTCGGCCTCGCCGCCATCACCGACGTCAACGAGGCGCAATCCCAGCGCGACGCGGCTACGGCTGCCGTCGTGCTGGCCGGGAATTCGCTGGAGGATGCCGAGGAGGCGCTGACCGAGATCATCGGCGCGCCGGTCGAAACCATCAAGGCATTGCGCGAAGACCTGCCGCTGCGTCCGCCGCAGCCGCCGGAGCTTGAGGCCTGGGTGGAAAACGCCCGCAAGCAGAACCCATCGATCATCGCGCAGAAGTTCGCGGTGTCCGCTGCGGAAGCGGGCATCGCCACCGCACGTGCCGGTCATCTGCCGACGCTCGATCTCACCGCGAACTATCTCGACAACACGTCGAGCGGCAACCGTGGCGGATTTTTCTCGACCAACAGCGAGAGCACCAACGCCAACGGCACCATCGGGCTGCAACTGAGCGTGCCTATTTTTTCCGGTGGTCTGGTGAGCGCCAATGCGCGGCGCGCGGTGCACGATCGCGACACGGCGCGCGATGTCCTCGAACAGACCGAACGCGGCGTGGTGCGGCAGACGCGTTTTTCGTATCGCGCGATTGCAGGTGGCGTCTCCGAGCTAGAGGCGCGCCGGCAGGCGGTAATCTCCGCGACCTCGGCGCTGGAAGCAGTCCAGGCAGGTTACGAAGTCGGCACGCGCACCATCGTCGATTTGTTGATCGCGCAGCGTCAGTTGTTCCAGGCGCAACGCGACTACTCGCAGGCGCGGCACAACTACATCGTCAACGGCTTGCGCCTGAAACAAAACGCCGGGGATATCGAGCGCGCCGACGTGGCCGAGGTCAACACGCTGCTGACCGACGAACGCAAGCCCGTGTTGATGCCCGATCCCACCCGTCGCGATGAGGACGACTCGTCCGCCGTCGATAGCGAACTGCCCAACATCTCCCTCGACGACCGCCCCGGCGAAGACTCCGCAGAAACCGAACCCAGTGGCAGCGATCCTGCGCGCGATTCCCGCGAATAGGCCTGCCTCTGTAGGTCAGGTCGCGCAGCGACCTGACGAGGCGGCGATTTGGCGTCAGGTCGGCATAGCCGACGTGACCTACGAGGGGTCCGCTTCAAGTTTCATTTGCATCGCGTCGGCGACGAGGGTCATGGTGCGGTCGACTGCTCCGCGTTCGCGCGCAACGACTGCAAGCGCGGCGCGACTCATCGAGGCGCGTGCGTCTGCGTCCGTCAACAGTTTTTCGATCGTCGATGCAAGGCCCGCTCTGTTGGCGATGCGCACCGCCGCGCCAGCTTCGATCAGCGACTCGGTCACTTCGCTGAAATTGAAGGTGTGGGGACCCACGACCACGGGCTTGCCGATCACTGCGGGCTCCAGCACGTTATGACCGCCAATGGCGACTAGCGAACCTGCCACGAAGGCCACGTCGCACGCTGCAAAATACGCCAACAGTTCGCCCATGGTGTCGATGACAAAACACTGCGTGTCGAATTGCGGCTGCGCGTGCTCGGTGCGAACGCGGCACGCGAGGCGTAGCTCCTGCGCAAGCGCCAGCACCGAACGGAACCGCTCGGGATGACGCGGCGCGATCAGCAGCAAGGCATCGGGCAACGCCTTCAATACTTCCAGATGCGCGCGCAGTACGGGCTCGTCTTCGCCTTCGTGCGTGCTCGCCGCAATCCACACCGGCCGGGTCGCGCCCCAGAGCGCACGCAACGCGTTGCCTTGCTCAGCGAGACCTGCGGGCGGCGCCAGATCGAATTTCATGTTGCCGGCAATCACCAGACGCGCCTGATCGGCGCCGAGGCGCAGGAGCCGCCGCGCGTCGGTAGCCGATTGCGCCGCCACGAACGCGCAACAGAGCAAGGCACGCTTCGCCAACGACGCGACAGGTTTGTAACGCAGCAGCGAACGCTGCGACAGGCGGGCGTTGGCCAGCACGATCGGGATGCCGCGCTGCTGGCAGGCGATGAAAAGGTTTGGCCAGATTTCGGTCTCCATGACCACCGCAAAACTCGGACGCACGCGATCGAGAAAGCGCCGTACTGCGGTCGGCAGGTCGTACGGCAGATACACGTGGAATACGCGGCTGCCGAACTGCGCCAATACGCGTTCGGATCCGGTCGGCGTGATTGTGGTGATCACGAAGGGTCGATTTGCGTAACGCTGCATCAGCGCTTCGATAAGCGGCACGGCGGCGTTGAATTCGCCAACCGACACCGCGTGCACGAGAATGGGGCCATCAAGATTCGGCGACGGGAAATACCCGAAGCGCTCGCGCCAGCGAGCGAAATATTCGCGATAGCGCATTCCGCGCCACGCCAGCCGGAACAGGATTACCGGCGTCATCAGATACATGACCAGCGTGTACAGCGTGCGCATGCGGAATCGCATCGTCGTTGAGCGGAGTGTTTCGAGGATAGCCGAAGGGTCGGGTTGCACTGGGTATCATGCGGTGCATGCCTTTGTTGTCATCGCTCACCTTGTGGCACCCGCGGCATTGGCCGACGTGGTGTGCCGTGGCGTTGATGGTGTTGCTGGCGCGACTGCCTTGGGCATTGCAGCGCGGGTTGGGCGTTGCGGTTGGCGCGATTGCGTACCGGCTGCCCAATCAACGCCGACGTATCGCGCATCGCAACCTTGGACTCTGCTTTCCGGAACTTGATATCGGGGCTCGCGAGCGATTGCTGCGGCAGAACTATCGAGAGATGGGTATCGGTCTATTCGAATTCATGCGCGCTTGGTGGGGTTCCGTTGCGCGTTTCCGCGACACCACGACCATCGAAGGCATCGAAGGACTCGAACAGGCGCAAGCCAACGGGACCGGGGTGGTGCTGGTGTCGGGACACTTCATGTCGCTTGAGCTGTGCGGGCGATTGCTCGCCGAACGGCTGCCGCTGGCGGGGTTGTATCGGGTTTACGATGACCCGGTGATCGAGTGGTCGGTCCGCCGTGGGCGCGCACGTTACGCCGTCGCGATGTTCGATCGCGACGACGTGCGCGCAGCCGTGCGTCACCTGCGTCGTGGTGGAGTGCTCTGGTACGCGCCGGATCAGGACATGCGCGGGCGTGGTTACGTGTTCGCGCCGTTTTTCGATCACCTGGCTGCGACCACCCCGGCGTCGCACCATCTTGCACGCCTCGGCCACGCGCAGGTGAGATCGTTCGGCTACCAGCGTCGCGCGGGCAACAGTGGTTTCGATCTGCATATTGGGCCAGCGCTACCGGGTGTTCCGGGCAGCGACGTGATTACCGACACCTCTGCGGTCAACTCGGCAATCGAAGCGCTGGTGCGCGCGTCGCCCGCGGCTTATCTCTGGGTGCACGCGCGCTTCAAGCGCCGTCCGGCGGGTGTGCCGCCGCGCTATGACGACCCATCTGTCGACGCACCCGAAAAAGCAAAAAAGGGGACGAGCAAAAAAGGGGACGGAGGTAATTAATCCACGAGATTGAGTCGCTCCTCGTTGATATCCGGAGAATTAATTACCTCCGTCCCCTTTTTTGTAGCGCCGTTCGAGGCGCTTGGCGTCTTTCAGGAGGGCGTGGAACGCCATGCTGCGCGCAGCGATGAAGCCGGCCCAGCCGTTGAGGCAATGGCGCTTGAACAGGTACTGCCGCCAGAACACGAACGACGGATACCAGAGCATGCGCAAGCCCGAAGCGATGCCCGCACCGCGCTGCCGTGCGTCATCGTCGGCTGCGAGCGTGGAGTAGCGGTTGAGCTTGTCGACCTTGGTCGCGATGTCGGGCTGGCCCCAGTGCAGCAGTTGCGCATCCAGCGTCGCCACGCGACCGGTGCATTGCGGCGATTCGTGTACAACGTCCGTGCTCATCGCCGTGACGGTGCGATCGAACAGTCGCAAAAAACGGTCCTGACGGATCCCGCGATGCGCGAGCCGCCAGAACACGTGTTCGCGGCGCGGCAAGGTAAAGCCTTGCGCCTGCGGCTTGTCCAGCGCCGCCTCAATAGTGGCGCGCGCCTCCGGCGCCAGCGCTTCATCGGAGTCGAGCAGCAACACCCACGCATGCCGCGCGCGATTGATCGCGTCTTGTTTCTGCAGCGCATAACCGCGGAACGGCTGCACGGTGAAGCGCGCGCCAAAGCGTTCCGCGATGTCCCGGGTCGCATCGCCGCTGCCGGAATCGAGCACCACCACGTCTTCGGCCCACGCGACGCTTGCAAGGCAACGCTTGAGCGTCGAGGCGCTGTTGAAGGTCGTCACGACGACCGACAGCAATTCACGCGCCATCGGTGGCGGCAAGCGGCGCGGGGACCGGCGGCAGCAGCACCGGCAAGGGAGCGCGCGTTATCGCGGAGGCGAAATACGCCACCAGCCACCACGACAGCAATCCCCAGAAGCTCGAGTAAAACGCGAAGTGCGTGTTGAGTGGCCAGCACATCGCCACCAGTGCAACCGCCGCGGGCCAGGCCGCGCGCTTGGCAGCGGAGGACGCCTTGAGCCACGCGCGCACCGCCAGCACCAGCATGATCAGCCATCCGAGGAGCCCGATCGCGCCGGTCTCGGCGGCGGTCTCGAGCACCAGCTGATGCGGATGATTGGCGCCTTGCGTTCCCGCCGCGTCGAGCCAGGGATCGCCGGGCGGCGCGTACTCGGGATACGCAAACCGGAAGCCGCGCATGCCGACGCCGTTGATCGGATGGTCCCGCGCCATCGCCACCGCGTTGCGCCAGATGGGCAAGCGCCCGGCGAGCGCGTAGTCGTAGTCGTCGCTGTTGCCATCGACCGCGCGCAAAGTCCGGTCGATGCGTTCGGCGAACAATGGCGACACGCTCATCGCCACCGCACCGAGCGTCACCATCGCGACCAGCAACACGCCGGCGATCCACGCAAGGTCGCGCAGCCTCGGCGCCAGGCGCCATGCGAAGGCGACGCTGACCAGTGCGAATGCGATCCAGCCGCCACGCGTGCCGGCCAACAGCACGGCGATGGCGGTGAGTACCCACACCGCTATTGCAGCCAGGCGGCCCCAGCGTGCGAGTGCAAAGTGCAGCGGCCAAGGTGTGAGGATTGCAAGAATCGGTCCGAGTTTGAGATTGCTGTCGCCGAAGATTCCGCTGACGCGATCGCTGCCCATGCGACCACGCAAGCCGACGCCGAGCACGCCCTGGACCAAAGCGTCGAGTGTCCAGATCGCGACGATCGCCGCGATGACCAGGGCTACGCGATTGCGCCAGTCGACGTCGCTGAGCGCCCACGCCGCCACGATCGCCATGGGCAACAAACGCAAGGCCACCAGTAACGCCGGCCAGGTCTTGGCGGGCGCCACGGCGTCGAACGCGGAGATCAGCTGGGGCACCCACCAGCACGCGAACAGGGCAAGCAGCAAACGCGCGCTGTCGTTACGGCCAAGTGGTACGCGGTGCAACAGGAGCCAGCCTCCGAACACCAGCAGCAGCAATACGCCGGCCTCGCTGCTGCGTCCAAACGGCAGCAGTACGAGCACGGCTATAAAGGCATAGCTGCCCACAGCGCGTACGGGCGAAGCGCCGCCGTCCAGCAGGGGTGTTGCACGTACGTCAGCGGGTGAGTTCGGCATAGATATCGAGGGTAGCCTGCTGCATCGCCGCCAGCGAGGGCAATGTGCCGGCAATGATGGGGGGCGCGGGGTTATCAAGGAGCAAGTTGTCGAGCAGAGCTGCCGCGCGGGCGTGCAGGTCACCGCGATCTCCCACCGCAATCATTCCCGCGGAAAAGTGCGCGGCCAGCAGTTCGCCGACGCCGCCGTGCGCGTAGCCCAGCACCGGTCGCCCGGCTGCCAGCGCCTCGATTACGGTGCGGCCAAACGCTTCGGGCTGGCGCGAGAGCTGCAAAATCACATCGCTGGCGGCGTACAACGCGGCGCGATCTTCCAGCGGCGCGGTGATCGCGACGCGGTCGGCGATATCGAACTGCTGCACGCGGGTACGCAGTTCGTCGACGTAATGCTGGCGCTCGGGATCGTCGGCGCCAGCCAGCCAGAGCGCGACGTTGCGGCCCTCACTCGCAAGCTCGGCCACCAGCGCGATGGCATCGCGGTGACCCTTGAGGCGTGTCGCACGCGCCGGCAGCGTCAAGACGAGCCTGCCTGCCAGCATCGGATGAAGGGCGTGTACCTGCTTGCGGAGCTCAGCTGCGGCGTCCGGCGCGCGCGCGAACCGGTCGATGTCGATGCCACGCGGAACGACGCGCAGACGATCCTCGTCGAGATCGCGATAGTGACGAAGGACATACGCTCGCACCGTTGCGGAGGCGCAGATCACGCGCTCGCCCCGGGTCATGATCGCGCTGTAGGAACTTGCCGAGTTGAGTCCATGCACGGTGGTCACGAAACGCGCGCGCCGACCCTGCGCATGCGGCCGCAAGCCGCGCAGCGCAAGCCATCCAAGCCACGCGGGCAACCGCGACCGCGCGTGCACAATGTCGACGTTTTCGCGCGCGATCAATCGCCGCAGCGCAAACGCATGGCGCAGCGAACCCAATGACTTGCGACCGATATCGAGTTCGATGTGTTCGGCGCCGGTGGCCTTGAGGGCCGGCAGCAGCGCGCCGCCACGACAGACAACCAGCGCACGATGGCCGGCGGCGACAAGTGCCTGCGCGATTTCAATCGTGGATTGCTCGACGCCGCCCTGTTCGAGCGCGGGCAGTAGCTGCAGGACCGTGAGGCGTGCCGTCAACGAAGCGCCTGGCGCTTGAGCTCATACACCGCGCCGCAATAGGGACACTTCACTTCCGCGCACTCCGTCACCGCCAGATACACCCTCGGATGCGAGTTCCAGAGGGTCATGCCTGGCATGGGACACGCGAGCGGCAGATCAGCCTCGGTCACGGTGTAGCGATTCTCGGCGTTGGCGGGGATGAGTCCCTGCGGCGCGGTGTGGAGCTGGGCGCGAGTCTGCATGCGGCGATTCTGCGCGGAAGATGTGCGCGATTCTACCAGCGCCGTTGTGTCTTCAGCCGAGCAAGCTCGACTCTACGAAAGCTGGGGCGCGCCGGACTGTTGAAGAGCGGTGCTGCGCGCCGCTGCACTTGCGTGACGCGACCGTTGAACGGCAGCCGGACATAGTCCGGCTCCTGGCGTTTCCCCGGTTTTTCGGCTTGCAACGCTCGCTTGGAATCGAACTTCAGAAGTGCCTGCAGTCAGGTCGGCCGAGCCGACCTGACCTACTGTGGCTTTGCGCAAGATTCGGAGCACGAAGGTCAACTTCCCTCGATGCAGCGCAGGGATGCGCGGTGACGATGCGCGCTC
>JBKJND010000428.1:0-3455 GCA_046596095.1 Ahniellaceae bacterium
ACTGATTCGTAATCAGTAGGTCGGAGGTTCGACTCCTCTCGTCGGCACCATCCAATTCGGAACGCCCGCATCGCGGGCGTTTTGCGTTGCGCGTTGGTGAAGTCGGCTCTTGTAGAGCGGAGCTTGCTCCGCTGCATTTCGCTGGTGGGCGCGGGTCAGCCGAGCAAGCTCGGCACTACAAGAGCGCGGCGGTCCATTTCAGCTCGGTGAGCGACGATTGTTGCGCGCCTTGGTTGCCGCACGTGCTGGCTGAGTCTTGGCGGCGGTCTTGCGCGCGGGTACACGTTTCTTCGCGGGTGCAGATTTTTTGACTGCGGGCCGAGCTGCAGTTTTCTTCGCTGCCGCTTTGCGACGCGCAGGTGCCACGACGGAGCTGCGAGCACGTCGGCCGGGCAACATCGCGCCGAGTCGTTGCACCCAGTCGCGCGTGGATGCGCTCACTTGCGACACAGCAGCGCGCGCGGACTGTTGCGCCCACAACACCATCTTGCGCTCGTCTATGTCGGTGACCGAACGCAGCAGGCCCGGCCACTCCGCGAGATCAGCGTCGCGCAGCCTTGCGACCGCCAGTGCGCGTTGCCCGATCGCGTACGTGAGCCCGATGTTGGCGGCCACGGTGGTCGCGAGTCCCACGATGGGCGCGGCAGTAGCGAGCACACGTCCGCCCAGCGACTGGCTTGCGAAACGCGCGAGCGAAGTCATGAGGCGATGGCTGACTGCGACACTGCCGACATTCGACGCGGCAATCGCAAACACCGCGAACCGCTCGGCCGACTGCGGCATGTCGACGTCGTACAACGCGAACGTCTCCAGCACGAGTTCGCCTTGCAGCGTGGTTACCAGCGTCGCATCGGCGAGGGGCCCCAGGGCGGTACCCAGCGCCCGAAACGGGCCGGGCAGAAATCCGGCGAGTCCGCTGATTGCGCCGACGGCGCCGGCTTGCACGCACTTGGCTTGCACCAGCCGCCGATGCAGCGTCAGTGGCGTCGCGCGCGGATGACGGCGGCGCAGCGCCGCGACGCGCGCACGTGCGGCGGCGCGATCGGCCGTCTCGTATTTGCGCCACAAGGCTTCCGCATCCGTCCGACTCGGGGTCGGCTGCGCTTCCACGCGCGTGCTGCGTCTTGGAATAGTGGCCACGCTCGTTACTCCCGTCGTCGTGAATCGAAGTGTAGTGCCACGCGTGGGAGTCCTCGCTGCCGTCCTGCCATCCGTTCTTGCTCTGATAGTCTGCCGCGCTGACGCATTCGGGATCTGCATACGATGTCCGTTGTCCCTCCCGAGCCTGTCCGCGCACTGCGCTGGCATGGCGACTCGCTTGAACTGCTGGATCAGCGGCGCCTTCCGCACGAGGAAGTGTGGACGGTGCATCGCGACGCTGCGAGCGTAGCTGCGGCGATCCGCGATCTGGTGGTGCGCGGTGCGCTGGCAATTGGCGTGGCGGCCGCGTACGGTATTGCCTTGGCGGCTCGTCACGGTGAAGACCTCGACGCTGCGTTTGCCGTCCTGCGCGCTTCGCGTCCGACCGCGGTCAATCTGTTCTGGGCGCTTGATCGCATGCGCGTCGTGGCGGATGCAACCGGCGGCGACATGAAGGAACTGGCCGCTGCCGCGACCGCAATCGATCATGCGGATCTGGTCGCGAACAGGCAGATGGGTTTGCTCGGAGCCGCGCAGATTGCAGTAGGTAGCGGCGTGTTGACCCATTGCAACACGGGTGCGCTGGCGACCGCAGGTCATGGCACCGCGCTGGGCGTCATTCGCAGCGCGTGGCAGGAAGGACGCCTCGCTCGGGTTTATCACACGGAGACCAGGCCCTGGTTGCAGGGATCGCGCCTGACCGCGTGGGAGCTCAAGCGCGAAGGCATACCCGCGCACCTCGTCGCGGATGGCAGCGGCGCGTTCCTGTTCGCGCGAGGACTGGTCGACTGGCTCATCGTCGGCGCCGATCGCATCGCGGCCAATGGCGACACGGCCAACAAGATCGGCACGGCCACGCTGGCCGCCGCGGCGCACGCATTCGGCGGCAAAGTGATGGTCGTGGCGCCGCTTTCCACGATCGATTTCGCGCTGGCGAACGGCGACTCCATTGAGATCGAGGAGCGTCACGCCGATGAACTGCTCGGCATCGGCGCAACGCGCCATGCACCGGCCGACGTCGCGGCTTTCAATCCGGTATTCGACGTGACGCCCGCGCGACTCATCGACTTGATCGTGACCGAGCGCGGCGTCGCGGCTCCACCGTTCGCGAGCAGCCTCGCAGCGTTTCGCCCCTCAAGTGGCAACGACGATTAGCGCCGGTCCGCGTACGCGCTTTGCGCCAACGGCGCCGTGGGCGTGGAAGTGAGCGAATCAAGCTTCTCTGAGTGTTGCCGCATCGCGGTGCTGGTGCCTTGTTACAACGAAGCCACCACTATCGCTGCGGTCGTTCGCGATTTTCGCGCGGCGTTGCCGGACGCGTGCGTCTACGTTTACGACAATGCTTCCACGGACGCGACCGCTGCAATCGCCGGGGCCGCTGGCGCGACCGTTCGCAGCGTCGAACTGCGCGGCAAAGGCAACGTGGTCCGGCGCCAATTCGCCGATATCGAAGCCGGTATTTATCTGTTGGTCGACGGCGATACAACGTACGACGCGGCCAGCGCACCCGCGATGATCGCGCTGCTGGAGTCCGATGGGCTCGACATGGTGACTGGAGTCCGCGCGGCGGAGACCGACGACGCATTCCGGTCTGGTCATGCGCGTGCCAACCGCGCGCTCACCGCGTTCCTGGGTGGGCTGTTTGGTCGGCGCTGCGAGGACGTGCTCAGCGGCTATCGGGTTTTTTCGCGGCGCTTCGTCAAGTCGTTTCCGTCGCTTAGCGAAGGATGGGAAATCGAACTCGAGTTTACGGTGCACGCGCTGGAACTCAGGGTTCCGTTCGGCACCATCAAGACACCGTATCGCGCTCGCCCGCAGGGCTCGATCAGCAAGCTCAATACGTGGAGCGACGGCGCGCGTCTTGGCATGACGATGGTGTGGCTCTTCCAATCCGAGCGGCCGCTGACGTTTTACGGTTCGTTGGCGTCCCTGAGCGCAGCGGCCTCGATATTGCTGGCACTGCCGGTGTTCTCGACCTATGTCGCGACGGGTCTGGTGCCGCGCTTTCCCACTGCAATTCTGGCCACGGGACTCATGATCCTCGCGGCACTGTCGCTGGCGGTCGGCCTCACTCTCGACACCGTGACGCGGGGGCGGCGCGAGACAAAACTGCTGGCCTATCTGCAACAGCCAGGGCCACTTCACCGCCCTTGAAGCAGGGAGCCGAAATCCGGCTCCGAAGCGCCTTCGCCTGCTACAATTTCGGGCTTCGCGCGGACCCGTTTGAGCTTGCTCCGGCGTTCCCGTAAACGATTGAAATAACCAGGAAATCCGGATGACTGAAACGGCACGCGAAATCATCCGCGTCAACATCG
>JBKJND010000461.1:0-5425 GCA_046596095.1 Ahniellaceae bacterium
GTTGTAGATGCCGCCGAGCAGCACCCAGCGGCTGCTGCCGAGGCGCCAGTCTGCGGTCAGGTCCCACACCTGGTACGCCGGCATCAGCCGGTTCGCCGAGTTCGCGTCGTCGGCGAAACTGTCGTCGACGAAGGTGCCGAACAGACCCAGCTTGCGATCTTCGCCGCGTCCGTAGACCAGTCCGACGCGCGCGAAATAATCGGGCGCGAACTGCGGCGTGTTGCCGAGCCGCGACGCCGCGGCATCGCGCGTTATTTCCGCGTCGAGCAGTGTGAGGTTGAGAAGCGCGTTGAGCTGCCGGCTCCCGTCGCCGTCTCCGAGACGAAAAAGGTCGTATTGCGCGGACGCCTCGAAACCCCGGTATTCAATCTTGCCGATGTTGCGAATCGGATCGGTCGCAGTGCCGGCGCCGCCCACCTTGTCCGCGAACTCCATGTAGAAGAGGCTGGTATCGAACACCAGGCCACTTGCCGACTGCGTGCGAAAGCCGAGATCAGCCTGCCAGGACGTGCCTTCCTCGAGGTCGCCGGCCACCGTCGTCGTGGTGCTGTTCGGCACCGCTTCGGTGAAAATCACCGGGCGGTAACTCTCCGAGGCATTGAAATAAATGCGGCTGTCGTCGCCGATATCCCAGGTCGCGCCGAGGCCGAACAGCGCGACCGTGTTGGCGTCGCTGCGGCGTCGCGTCGCGCCTGTCGGATTGACGAACTGCGTTTCGACGTTTTGCTCGTAGCTCTCGACGCGCACGCCCGGCGTCAAACTGAAGCGTCCGAAACGCAGCAGGTTCTCGGCAAACACCGACGTGTAATCGAGCTCGCGCCGAGAGGCAATGCGCAGCACGCCGCTGCGCGCGTCGGCGCTGGCGCCTCGCGCATCGGTGCGCGGGGAATCGCTGTTGAAAAACTGCACGCCTGCGGCAAGCGTGTGCTGCTCCTCCGTACCCCAGTCGCGCAGATAGCGTCCCTCAATGCCGAACGAGTCGAACTGCTGGGTTTCGATATCGTTGGTCGCCGCGTTGGCGCCCACCGGCACGGAGCCGAAACCGCCGCCGCGCTGGCGCCGACTGTGGCGCGTGTAGTCCACCGCCCACGCGCGTGCGCTGAACTGCCCGGCGTCGAGATCCTGCTCGAAGGTCAACGTGGCAGCGTCCCGATCGAGTTCGAAACGATCGAGCTGGCGCGACGTGGCATCGCGATCCAAGTTGTAGTTGACGTCGTTGGGGCCGCTGGTGAGTGTCAGACCGCCCGGCTCGCCGTGGGCTTCACGGTAACTCTCAAGCGTTGCGAACCAACGCGTCGGACCCTCCGCATCGAGCGCGAGCTTGACCTGGCCCGCGTCGAGATCAACATCGCTGTTGGCGCGCCGCGTGCCGTCGGTTTCGCGATGGTTGTAGTACACGTAGTAGCCCAGCCGATCGTGCGTGCCGTCGATGTAAGTGAAGCTGGACCAGGCGGAGTCCGCGCCAAAAGTGTGGGTCGTTGCCCCGCCGAACGCGCGATCGGTGCGCGGCCGGTGCGTCACGTAGTTGAGCGCGCCGCCGGGCTGTGGCCCGTACATGAGTGCGCCGCCGCCGCGAATGAACTCGATACGGTCGACGGTCTCAAGCGGCGGTACATAGTAGGCCTCGGGATAGCCAAACTGATCGGCGTGAATCGGGATTCCGTCCTTCAGCACCTGCGTGTACTGCGCGCGATGCGGCTCGAGACCGCGATAGCCGATGCTGAGCAGCGGCGTGCTTTCCTCGCTCAGTACCAGCGAAGGCGTCTGGATCAATGCCAGACGATAGTTGCTGGCGTGGATTGTCGGCAGCGCATCGAGATCGATGATCGTGGTCTTCTTGCCTGCGTTGATCTTCACGCCTTGCACGTCCGGCAGAAAGGGACCCTGGACCACATGATCGGATTCGGCTTCCGCCTCAGCCACGACCACGACGCTCGGCAGCTCGACACTCCCCTTCCGATGTTCGGCTACGCCGGCGCGGACAGGCGACTGCGCGGCCGCGTTGCAGGCGGCGCACGCCAACAGAATGCAAAGTGTGAGGCTCGAAGGACGCACGAACGGCATGGGTGGGGCTCTGCAGAGGACTCGCAGAAAATGCTAACACGAATCATTCTCATTTGGAGCGCCAAGATTCCCAACCAACGATCTCCCGACCCAGTGGACGTGCAGCTGCGCCCGCATTCGCATGACGCGGGCAAGCCTGCCCCTCTCCCGGCGGGAGAGGGGTTGATTCGAGCGGGCTTCCCCAACCCGCCACCGTTGATGCTCGATAGCATTTCCCGCGTTTCAGAAACGCTTCCGAGATGTGGCAGCGCTGCGCGAGCCCGGGTTCAGAACTGTCACACCTGAAGCCGGACATCGGTTGGCGTACTGATGTGCCGAGTGCCGCGGTGCCCCGACTGCCAGCGGTGGGATAGAGTGCCCACTCCGGGGGGAGCGGCGGCGAGACGCATGTCCAGCGAAGTGGAAAGCGGGCAGGAGATCAAGCGCCCTTCGGTGTTCCTGAGCTATTCCCGCGCAGACCAGGTGCAGGCGCGGGTCTTGGCGCAGGCGCTTGAAGAAGCCGGACTCCAGGTCTGGTGGGACACGCTGATCGAAGGCGGCGCTGCATTCGCCCGATCCATCGAAGCCGCCCTCGCCGCCAGTAATGCGGTGGTCGTGTTGTGGTCCCGGCACTCGGTGGTGTCGGACTGGGTACTCGACGAAGCTGCCGGCGGCCGCGATCTCAAGAAGCTGGTGCCGGTGTCGCTCGACGGCACGGAGCCACCGCTCGGTTTCCGCCAGTACCAGTCGATCCCGCTTGACACCCGCCACGGCAAGTGCGGCGAGGAATCCGTGCAGGCCGTGCTGCGAGCGGTGCTGCCCCTGGCCGGGCGCGAGGCGGTTGCGCGGCCGACTCTGCGGCCAAACGCGCCCGCAGGGAGTGCTGCCTCTCGGCGCGCGGTGCTGATCGGTAGCGGCGCAGTGGCAATCTCCGCAGTCGCGACCGGCTTCCTGGGCTGGCGACGCGGCTGGTTCGAAGGCAGCCCGGTGCTGGACAGCAGCGTGGCGGTGCTGCCTTTCAAAAATCTCAGCGGCGATCCGAAGCAGGCCTATTTCTCCGACGGCCTGTCCGAGGAAGTGCGCGCGACGCTGGCACGCAACCGCCACTTGAAAGTCATGGCAGAAGCCTCGTCGAGCAAGTTCCGGCACAGCGACGCAGGTGCAGTCGACATCGCCTCGCAACTGGGCGTGGCTTTTCTGCTCGATGGCAGCGTGCGCTGGTCCGGTTCCGATATCCGCGTGGCAGCGGATCTGATCGACGGTCAAACGGGCTTTTCCCGCTGGACTCAGACCTTCGAGCGCCGCATTGAAGATGTCTTTGCAGTGCAGATCGAGATCGCCGACACGGTCGCTTCTGCCCTGGCCGCCGAGGTCGACCCAGTGACCGCGAAGGAGCAGCTCGCAGCATCTGGCGGGACGCTCGTGACCGCGGCATTCGACGCGCGTCTACGCGGACGCGCGCTGTACGAAAATGGTACCGACGAAGCCTCTGAACGCGAGGCGCTGGCGCTCTTCGATGCAGCCATCGCGCTGGACCCGCAGTACTCGGCCGCGCACGCCTCGCGTGCGTTGGCCCTGACGACGCTGGCCAACCAGTACGGCAGCGTGGCCGGCAATCCCGCAGCGTACGATGCGGCGGTGGCGGCCGCGCAACGCGCCATAGCGCTGTCGCCTCGTTGGGCGGGGGCGCATTCGATGCTTGGCTTCGTCTTTTTTCAGGGTCGCCTCGACGCGCGCGCCGCGCGCGCGCCATTCGAGAAATCCAGCGCGCTGGGCGCGGGCGACGCCTCGGTGCAAGCGCGCTGGGCGCAGTACTGCGCACGCACCGGACGCGTGCGTGAAGCCAGTAAGGCCATGGCGCGCGCGCTTTACTTCGACCGGTTGAATGCGCTGATCCACCGTGCTGCCGGCACGATCGAATATGCTGCGCGTCGCTTCGAGGAGTCCATCCCGCCATTGCGGAAATCGCTGGAACTAAATCCGCGCATGCCACGCTCGCATGCGTCGATCGGCGATGCCCTGCTCAACATGGGCGATCTGGCGCAGGCCCGCAACGAATACCTCGACGAGCCGGTGCTGGACTTCCAGCTGGCGGGTCTTGCGATCCTCGAACACCGAAGCGGGAACGTCAGTCAGGCACAGGCTGCGATGCAACGTCTGGTCGATGAGCGGGGCGACACCGTGCTCTACCAACAGGCGCAGGTGCTCGCGCAGTTCGGCGATCTGGAAAACGCCGTCACCCGACTTCTGAAAGCGCGCGAGGCCGGCGATTCCGGGCTCATCTATGCGCGCAACGATCCGTTTCTCGATCCGCTGCGCCGCGATCCGCGCGTGCAGGCATTGCTGGCCCGCATGGGATTCGAGGTCTGACGGAACCAAACCCGTGTTGGCCGGACGCTGCGTTCAAGCAGGAAGGATCGGCCGCTTGTGGCTGCAGATGGCAAGTGCAAAGATGTGACGCGGCTTCCGAAAACATGAGTCGCGGTCGCGTGGCTGCTGAATTTTCTTGTCCAACAATTTCGGGGGAGTCGAGGTCATGAAGAGCACGAAGCTGGCGCTGTTGATGGTGCTGATGTGCGGAACATTGTTTGCCTGCAAGAAGGAAGAGCCCGCAGTCGCCGTCGAGGAGACTCCCGCGCCCATGGTGAGCGAGCCGGCATCACCGCCGCCAATGCCGGCGCCAATGCCGGCGCCAATGTCCGAAGCTGGTGTCACCGATCCTGCCGATGAGTCCGTGGACGCTGACTCACCGCATTCGGGTGGCGACAAGGTGGGCACCGGGGGCCAAAGCGTGCCGGAAAACTGATCGCGCATTCCGCACTGTTCAGAAGGTCCTTGCCGCTGTGATGCGCGAGGAAGTGCTGGAAACAAGCGTTGCTTCCCAGCCATTTCCACAGGTCGGAAAGAAGGGTTGACCGGGCGCTGCGCGCGCCGGGTCGCCCCGGACGGCGTGCGCTGCGATCAATGCCTCACGGCAGGCTGTTCCTGCCGGGCGGCAGCTTCATCGCCTGGTTGATCCACTGCGTGTAGCGGTCGATTCGCGTGTAAACGCCCGGCCGCCCGTCGCCCGCACAGCGGCGCTTGCCCCAACTCACGATGCCAACCAGGGTCGGCTTGCCATTGGTGAGCACCACCGGGCCGCCGCTGTCGCCGCGGCAGGTCGACTGCTTTGGATTGGATGCGCAGAACACGGTCTCCCGGATCTTCTCCGGACCATAGCCCGGTCGTTGCTGACAGACCGGATTGGGCATCATCTGCAGATCGACGCGCAACATGACGGCGTTGATCGCGTCGGCATTGCCGCCGCCGGTCACACCCCAGCCGGTCGCTGACACAGGCACGCCGGCGGGCAGCGGTCTCTGGTTCACGGCTATCTGGCGGA
>JBKJND010000028.1:0-7441 GCA_046596095.1 Ahniellaceae bacterium
ATGACGTACGGCGTCGCCAAGGCCGGCGTCGTCGCCTTGAGCGAGCAGCTGCGCGCTGAAGTCGCGGCGCGCGGAATTCACGTATCAGTCGCTTGTCCCTCATTCTTTCAGACCAAACTGCTCGAAAACTTTCGTGGCAGCGAGAAAATGCGCGGCACCGCGGGCAAGCTCATGCAGCATTCCGGCGACACGCTCGATGCCGTGGCCGATCGGTATTTCGCCGCTGCCGAGCGCGGCGATTTCCTGATCCTGCCGACGCGCACCGAGGCTTTGCGCTGGCGCATGAAGCGCTGGTTTCCCGAGTATTACTTCCGCAAGTTGCAGGCTGCGACGACTGACCGCAGGCGAGCCCTCAAGTAGTCGCTGCTCACGATCGCACTTCGGCGAAAAGCTTTTGCTTCGCCGCTTGACTGACAGCTAATACAGCGGGATGCGTAAGCCGTCGCTCCAGCGAGATGGCGTAGTACTTGACGACGAGTTCATCGGCGCGACCGACAATCTCGACGCCGTACTGCTGCTGCACTTCTTCGGTGATCACTGCGAGCGTGGGGAAAACCCCGGCCCCGGCCCGTCCGAATTCCTTCATCAACGCGGTGTCGTCGAATTCGCCCACGATGCGCGGCTGAATCTGGCGCTCGCTGAGCCAGCGACCCAACGGCCCCCGCACGGCTGTACTTCCTCCGGGCAACAGAAAAGGAGCACCGTCCAGGGATTGAGGAAAATTCGCCCGATATTTCGAGGCAAGCGCCGGCACTGCGCAAAATGCCACGGCGGAACGTCCGAGATCGTGGCTGTAGCCCTTGACTCCCAACTCGTGGGGTAGTGGTCGATCGGCGATCACAAGATCCAGCGTGTGTATCGCCAGTGCCGCGAACAAGCGCTCCAGTTTGTCCTCATGACAGATGAGTCGCACGGGTTCGGCAAGGCGCATCGCAGGTGCCAGCAAACGGTAGGCGATGGATTTGGGAACCACATCGGCCACGCCGACCCGAAACAGAAGCTCACCCCCCTGCGGGCGCTCACGCAACATCGCTTCCAGCTCGTTGCCGATCTGGAAAATCTCGTCAGCGTGCGACAGCGCGAGTTTTCCCGCAGCCGTGAGCTCGAGGCGTCGCCCCGCCCGCCGGAACAGCAGGGTTCCGAGGGATTTCTCCAGCTCCCCGATTTGACCGCTGATGGTCTGCGGAGTGAGGTGTAGCCGCTCCGCGGTGCGGGCGATGCTCTCGGCCCTGGCGACATTCCAGAAGTAGAACAGGTGCTTGTAGTTCAGCACTGCGCGGCTCCGCTATCAGTATTTACCGTTGTATTAGGCAATAATATTCGACTTTTCTTTGTGCAATCGCAAGCTCAAGCTTGCGCGGCATCCAGCGCCCAATCCGCGCCAGCGGCTGCGAAGGACTAGACATGCAGATCGACATTCAAGCACTCAACTTCCCCCTGACCGAAGGTTTGCGCGAGCGCGTGGAACACCGTTTGCGCTTCGCCCTGACGCGCTTCCAGGATCAACTGGGCGCGATCAGCGTGCGCCTTTCGGACATCAATGGACGCAGGGGCGGCGTCGACAAGCGGTGTCTGGTGCGAATCAAGGCGGCCGGGTCATCCGACATCGTGGTAGTCGATACCGAAGCGGATCTTTACGTAGCCGTCGATCGCGCCGTCGGCCGCGCACAGAGAACGCTGGAGCGCCAACGACAGCGCGCGAGCGGTGCATTGAACGGTCTTCTTCAGCGAGGCGGCGATGGCGGCCTCTGAAATCAACAACCTGCTGCCTCAGATGAAACATTTCTGGAGACCTTGGTAAATGGACGTGATCAGCATCGGTACGCCCGCGCTGTGGATAGGCTTCATCGTGTTTGTCGTGGCAATGTTGGCGCTCGATCTTTTTGTGCTGGGAGGCAAAAAGGCGCACAAGGTCTCGGCGAAGGAAGCCATCGCGTGGAGCATTGCCTGGGTGGGCCTTGCGCTCGCATTCAACGCGCTGCTTTGGTGGTGGCTCGATGGCTCGGCGGGTCGCGAGGTGGCCAACGCCAAGTCCCTGGAGTTTTTCACCGGTTACCTCATCGAGAAGTCGCTGTCGGTCGACAATATTTTCGTCTTCCTGATGATCTTCTCGTACTTTTCAGTGCCGCCGGAATACCAGCGCCGAGTACTGCTATACGGCGTGCTGGGCGCGATCGTGCTGCGCGCTGTGATGATTCTGGCCGGCAGCGTCCTGGTGACGAAGTTCCACTGGGTGCTTTACCTCTTTGGCCTATTCCTGGTGATCACCGGGTTCAAGATGTTGATCTTTGCGGACAAGGCGGCGGATCTCGAGAAGAACCCCGTGCTCCGCTGGATGCGCGGACATTTGCGCATCACATCCGAGTTCCATGGCGAGAAATTCACCGTGGTGAAGGAGGGCGTGCGCTGGTTCACCCCGATGTTCCTCGTGCTGGTGCTGGTTGAAGTCTCCGACCTCATATTTGCGGTGGACTCCATCCCCGCGATCTTCGCAATCACCACCGACCCCTTCATTGTCTTCACGTCCAACATTTTCGCGATCATGGGTCTGCGAGCGATGTTTTTCCTGCTCGCCGACATAGCCGACCGCTTCCACTTGCTGAAGTACGGGCTTGCCATGGCGCTGATTCTGGTGGGCGTGAAAATGCTGATCGCCGACTTCTACAAGGTCCCCGTGGGGCTGGCGCTGGGTGTCGTCGGACTGATCATCGCCACCTCTATCGCAGCGAGTCTCTTTGCCACCCGCAAGCAACGTTTGAGGTGACGCAATGATGAGCTGCGTCTGTGAGCCGCATTGGAGGCCCGCCGCATTGGCAGCCGGGTCCGCAAGTAGCGCATCATGACCATTGATCCGGTCGTCCTGTTCTTTCTTCTGGGGCTGACGGCAGGCTTGCTGCGCTCCGATTTGCGCCTGCCGGCGGCGATCTACGATTTCCTCATCGTGATCCTGCTGCTCGGTATCGGACTCAAAGGCGGCGTGGAGCTGTCGCGGCAATCGCTGGGGACGCTTGCGCCGCAGATGCTGGCGGTCGTGTTGATGGGTTTGGCGCTGCCGCTGATCGCCTACCCGGTGCTGCGCTACGCGGTTCGGCTCAAGCGCCCGGACGCGGCGTCCATCGCTGCTCACTACGGGTCGGTAAGCGTCGGCACGTACGCGGTCGTGGCCGCCTATCTCGTTTCGCAACGCATCGCGTTCGAGGAATACATGCCGTTGTTCGTGGTGCTGCTCGAAGTGCCCGCCATTCTGGTCGGCATCGTTCTGGTCCGCGGCATCACGCGGTCTACCAGGTGGGGGTCGCTTGCCCACGAGGTTTTTCTGGGCAAAGGCGTCGTGTTGTTGACAGGCGGCCTTGTGATCGGCTGGATCGCGGGGGTCGAAGGCGTGCAGCCGATCGAGGGGCTGTTCTTCGATCTGTTCAAGGGCGTGCTCGCACTGTTTCTGCTGGAGATGGGCCTCATCGTCGCTGGCCAGATGTCTGACATGCGCCGCTACGGGCTTTTCCTGATTGTTTTTGCGATCGCGTTCCCGTTGTTTGCCGCATGCGTCGGTGCCGGACTCGGATGGATGCTCGACCTCTCGCTGGGTGGCACCGTGGTGCTGGCCACGCTGGCAGCGAGCGCCTCGTACATCGCGGTGCCGGCGGCGATGCGCATGGCAGTGCCGGAAGCCAATCCCGCGTTGTCGCTGGCTGCGTCACTGGGAGTGACGTTCCCTTTCAACATCGTCGTCGGCATACCGCTCTACCATGCACTGGCGCGTCACCTTTATCGCGCAGGAGGAGGCTGATCCATGCACACCGAGCGACGCAAACTGTTGACCATCGTCGCCGAGGCGCCGCTGGAGCAAAATCTTGTGCACGATCTTGGTCGCCTCGGTGCGAAGGGGTACACGATCACCGACGCTCGCGGCAAGGGCAGCCGCGGCGTGCGCGACGGTCAATGGGAGCACAGCGGCAATATCCGCGTCGAGGTGGTGTGCGACGCGAACACCGCTGACGCCATTGCCGCCCATCTGCAGGTGCAGTATTACGACAGCTATGCGTTGATCCTTTTCATCGGCGATGTGGATGTGCTGCGTCCCGAGAAGTTTGCGGGCTTTCCGGAATATCCATTGAAGACCGAGATCTGAAGAGCGAGCAGACAGGCGTGGATCGGAACGCGGTGGCAGCCGTGGACAGCACATGACCAACCGTCAGGGGCACTGAAGAAATGCAGTGGATGATCTACGGCGCGAATGGATACAGCGGCGAACTCATCGCGCGCGAGGCGCAGCGGCGTGGCTTGGAGCCCTTGCTCGCAGGACGCAACGCCGAGGCGTTGCAGAGTCTCGCGAATTCTCTCGGTCTTGAACATCGTGCGTTCGCGCTCGACGATGCGGCGGCGTTGCGTCACGCGTTGCGCGATGTCGAACTCGTCCTCAACTGCGCGGGGCCGTTCTCGGCCACCAGCGCACCGATGCTCGAAGCCTGTCTTGCGCAGCGCGCGCACTACCTCGACATCACCGGCGAGATCGATGTGTTCGCACACGCCCACGCGCAGGACGCGCGCGCTATTCGGGCCGGTGTCGTTGTTTGTCCTGGTTGCGGCTTCGACGTGGTGCCGACCGACTGTCTTGCCGCGCAGCTGAAAGCGCTGTTGCCCAGTGCGGATCATCTGGTGCTGGCGTTCGAGGCCGGCGGCGGCCCAAGCCCGGGAACCGCGCTGACCAGCGTCGAAGGACTCGGCAACGGGGGGCGCGCGCGCATCGACGGCGTGCTGACGCGCGTGCCACTGGCATGGAAGCAGCGCGTGTTCGAACGGCCCGATGCGCAAGGCCAGATGCAGCGCCGTACCGCCATGACAATTCCATGGGGCGATGTGTTCACCGCATACCTTTCGACCGGCATTCCGAACGTCGAGGTCTACATGGCGTTGTCGCCTACCACCATCGGACGCACGCGCAGCTTGCGCTGGTTGCGGCCACTGCTGGGAACGCGCCCCGTGCAGGATTGGCTCAAGCGCCGCATCTCGCGCAGCGTCCGCGGCCCGAGCGAGGCCACGCGCAACGCCACCGATACGCACGTGTGGGGCGAGGCCAGCGACGCGCTTGGCAATTGCATCGCCTTGCGTTTGCGAACACCCAACGGTTATGCGCTGACCGCGACCAGTGCGGTCGGCATCGTCCAGCATTTCCTGTCCGGCGGTGCGCTTGCGCCCGGCTACCGGACGCCCTCGCAACTGATGGGGGCCGAATATGTGATGACACTGCCCGGCGTCGAACGCTTCGAATCGCCTTTGTAGAGCGGTGCTATGCGCCGATGCTTTTGCACTACGCCACCTTCGAACAGCAGCCGGACATAGTCCGGCTCTACAACAGCCGGTCCATGACGCAGTTAGACTGCGCGACCCCGAACGGCATCACGACAACATGCAACCTGTCCCCGACCCCAATCGCGGTTTGAGTCCGCTGCCCGCGCTGATCTTCGGCTCGCGCTGGTTGCAGTTGCCGCTGTATCTCGGCCTCATCGTGGTGCAGGGCGTGTACGTCATGTTGTTCCTCAAGGAACTCTGGCACCTCATCCTGAACTCGGCGACGTTTGGCGAGCAGCAAATCATGCTGGCCGTGCTCGGCCTCATCGATGTGGTGATGATCTCGAATCTGCTGGTCATGGTCATCGTAGGCGGTTATGCGACGTTCGTGTCGCGACTGCGCCTCGAGAATCACCCCGACCAGCCGGAGTGGCTGAGCCACGTCAATGCCGCCGTACTCAAGGTCAAACTTGCCACCGCGATCATCGGCATCAGCTCGATCCACTTGCTCAAGACCTTTATCGCAGCCGGCAATCTCGGTGCTGCCAACAGCACCGCCACCGAGACGGGCGTGATGTGGCAAACCATCATCCACATGGCTTTCATCTTGTCGGCGATCGGCATCGCGTGGGTCGATCGCATCATGCAGCCGACCACGAAAATTCTGCGCGCGCACGGCGCACCGGCGCACCTCACCGAGGGGTGACGCAACTTTCCGCAAAGGCAATCTCCTGAATCAGCGCCGCGGGAAGAAAATCGCGGCGCGCAATGCGGGGTCGTCCAGCAGCTCGTCGAGCTTCGCGCCCTCGGGAAACGCCATGGCGCGCGTGGCGCGCTCGAACTCGGTCGAGAATTCGCGCGTACCGCTCAGGCGATCGAGCGTCGCGACAAATTGCTCGGACGTCGCGACATCGCCGCCGCGCAGGCAACACTCGGAATAACGAGCAAGCACAGTGTCGAGACTGGTCTCGTGCGCGCGCCGCAGGCGCGCATCGACGGTTAGCCAATACGCCGCGCCCATCCAGTAAACGTGCATGAAATCGTGGGTCAGGTGCATCTGCCGCGACGCTTCGACTACGTTGGTGCCCGCGCTTGCAGATTCGCGCCGACCGCGCGCGAAGCCAGCGCGCAGGCTCGACACCGCCGCGTCGACCGAAAGCCATCCCGCACGTGCGCGCAGCACGTTCTGGTAATAGCTCGCGAGGCCTTCGCCGAGCCAGCGGCCACGCGTGCCGAGGTACGGATGCAACAGGTGCGAGATTTCATGCGTCGCGGTCCAGTCGGCGCGCAGCGTTGCGGTGCTGGCTTCGGCGCCGGCATAGAGATGCAGCGCGCTGCCGCCGCCGCGCTGCACTTCGCCCCACGGCGTCGCCGCGCTCGATCCCGCGATCGGCACGACCAGAATCTGCGCGTCGCGCAGCGGCAACCTGCGGTTCGCAGTCAACGCCACGTCGGCGATGCCATCGATCCATGCATGCAAACGCCTGGCCAGTTCGGATTGTTGCGGTGCCAGAACCGCCACCCGCAACACACCGCCGGATTTGCGCAGGACGCGCTCCTCGAACGCGCCGAACGCAGTAAGCGCCGGGCCGTCGAGCGGGTTGGCATCGAGCGCGTACGTGGGCCGGCCATTCGTATCGGCCAGTCGTCGCCACGGCACCGACACACCGAAGCCGTCCGGCAAATCGAACTCAATCGTGGCATCGGTACCGCGCGAGTCCGGCAACCAGAGCCACTGCTGCGGCGCGACCAGCAAGGTTTTCCCATCGCCACCGCGAGTGCGTCGGGTGCCCGAGCGGGCGGCGATCTCCATGTCCACCACAAACATCGCACACTCGTCCGCGCGCCACTCGCGCGCGCGCCATCCGCCGCGTGCGGCCTCGAATGCGCCGCGCAGCCGACGCGGCGGCGCGGGCGTAGCGGTTGTATCGCCCGTCAGTGCGAACGTCACACTTGCATGTGCATCGCGCGCGCAATTCTCGAGGGAAAGCGTGCGTGACTCTGGCGCGTAGCGCGCTGCGATCCGCCACGCGCCTTGCGCTGCTCGCGCCGGCGAGATCAGCGAGGCGACAAGTGCCAACAAAACCAGCGCATGTCGCAGGGTCATAACGACACGACACCACACTCCCCGCGAAAATTCTGTGCGGGCGCG
>JBKJND010000046.1:0-3993 GCA_046596095.1 Ahniellaceae bacterium
CTTCATGAATCGAACACTGAATCGAAGCGTGCAACGATCGGGCTAACTATTGGTGACCCCTCTCCCACCAGGGCGAGGGATTTGAAACGAGAGATATTTCAGGAAGCGGGACATGGCAGATATTTCCTGCAACTTCGTCGGCATTCGTTCGCCGAATCCGTTCTGGTTGGCCTCAGCGCCACCGACCGACAAGGCCTACAACGTCAATCGCGCGTTCGAGGCCGGTTGGGGCGGCGTCGTATGGAAAACGCTTGGACTCGACCCGCCGGTGGTCAACGTCAGTTCGCGCTATGGCGCGGTCAAGTTGAACGGCCAACGCATCGCCGGCCTCAACAATATTGAACTGATCACCGACCGGCCCTTGGCAGTGAACCTGGCAGAGATCCGCCAGGTCAAACGCGATTGGCCGGATCGGGCCATGATCGTTTCACTGATGGTGCCCTGCGACGAGGACTCCTGGAAAAATATTCTGCTGCAGGTCGAGGACACCGGCGCCGACGCTGTTGAACTGAATTTCGGCTGCCCGCACGGCATGTCCGAGCGCGGCATGGGTTCGGCCGTCGGTCAGGTTCCCGAATATGTGGAGATGGTCGCGCGCTGGGTGAAGCTGCATTCGAAACTGCCTTGCATCGTCAAGCTCACGCCGAACATCTCCGACGTGCGCACCTCGGCGCGCGGCGCCTTCCGCGGCGGCGCCGATGCGGTCTCCCTGATCAACACGATCAATTCCATCGTCTCGGTCGATCTCGATCTGATGGCGCCCACGCCGACGGTGGACGGCAAGGGCACCCATGGCGGCTATTGCGGCCCGGCGGTGCGACCGATCGCCTTGAGCATGGTGTCGGAAATCGCGCGCGACCCGGAAACCCATGGCAAACCGATCTCAGGAATCGGCGGAATCGGCACCTGGCGCGACGCTGCCGAATTCATGGCGCTGGGCGCGGGCTCGGTGCAGGTCTGTACCGCGGTGATGCACTACGGATTCCGTATCGTCGACGACATGATCGACGGCCTCAAGAACTGGATGGACCAGAAGGGTTACGCGCGACTCGATGATTTCGTCGGCCTCGCGGTGCCCAACGTCACCGACTGGCAATTCCTCAATCTCAAATACGACATCAAGGCGCGCATCGACCAGGACAAGTGCATTCAATGCGGTCTCTGCCACATCGCTTGCGAAGACGCCGCGCACCAGGCCATCCTCAAGGAAAAAAACGGCATTCGCTTTTTCGAAGTGGTCGACAGCGAATGCGTCGGCTGCAATCTGTGCATGCACGTCTGCCCGGTCGACCAGTGCATCACCATGGAACGCGTCGACGACGGCAGCTTCGGCAACTGGACCACGCACCCGAATAATCCCATGCGCAAGATGCCCGCGTGAGGTGCATCCAACGACCTTCGTTATCGCGTTCGCCGTCATCTTTCAATTGACACAACCGTAAGAGATGTAAGGCGTAACTTTAATCTTCCCTCACCCCAGCCCTCTCCCGCTTGCGGGAGAGGGCTGGGGTGAGGGAAGCACTTGAGTCGACCACTACAAACCGCAGGATGCGCGAGGCTCGCGGGAGGCGCGATGCGCACATGAAGTAAGTTCGCGATTCGACAGCAAACTATTTTCATTTTCACAAACACTCGATCACCTCAATCCGAGCGAGCGCAGCCGAACATGAACCATCCAGCCTCCCAAGCCCGAGTCGTCATCGACGGCGATCCCGATCTGGTCAACGACGATCTGCTGCCGACCAGCGCGGCGCAGCGCACCTGGGATTGGAAGGCGATCGCCGCGCTGTGGGTCGGCATGGTGATCTGCGTGCCCTCCTACATGCTGGCCGGGGGCCTGGTCGCCGAGGGCATGTCCTGGGACGAGGCGGTGTTCACGATATTTCTCGGCAATCTGATCGTGCTGGTGCCGATGTTGATGATCGGCCACGCCGGCACCAAGCATGGCATCCCGTTTCCGGTGTTGCTGCGCGCTTCCTTCGGCACGCGCGGCGCCAAATTGCCGGCGCTGTTGCGCGGACTGGTGGCGTGCGGCTGGTTCGGCATCCAGACCTGGGTCGGCGGTGCGGCGATCTACGCGATCATCAATGTGCTGAGCGGCAACGCCTTCGTCGGCGCGCCCTTGCCCTGGCTGGATATCGATCTGGGGCAGACCCTGTGTTTCCTGGCGTTCTGGGCGCTGCATGTCGTGTTCATCAAATACGGCACCGAGTCGATACGCTGGCTGGAACTCTGGTGCGCGCCCTTGCTGATCGCCATGTGCCTGGCGCTCCTGGTGTGGGCCTACCTCAAGGCCGGCAGTTTCGGCATCATGATGTCGGCGCCCTCCAAGTTTGCCGCCGGCGGCGAACGCGAGGGCCAGTTCGGCGCGGTGTTCTGGCCGTCGCTCACCGCCATGGTCGGTTTCTGGGCGACGCTGGCACTCAACATTCCCGACTTCACCCGCTACGCACGCAGCCAGCGCGATCAGGTGATCGGCCAGGCGCTGGGACTGCCCGTGCCGATGGCCTTCCTCGCCTTCATCGGCGTTGCCGTCACCTCGGCCACGGTGTTGATCTACGGCGAAGCCATCTGGGATCCGGTCAAGCTCACCGAGCGCATGGGCGGCATCGGCGTGATCGTCGCCCTGGTGGCCTTGGTGCTGGCAACCATCACCACAAATCTCGCCGCCAATGTGGTCGCGCCGGCCAACGGCTTTTCCAACCTGGCACCGGGGCGCATCTCGTTCAAAATGGGCGGCTACATCACCGCCGGAATCGGCATCGCCATCTTCCCCTGGAAGCTCCTGGCCTCGACCGGCGCCTACATCTTCACCTGGCTGATCGGCTATTCCGCGCTGCTCGGTCCCATCGCCGGCATCATGCTGGCCGACTACTTCCTGATCCGCCGTACCGAACTCGACACGGCGGCGCTGTTCCGCCACGGCGGGCCTTATTATTATCGCGGCGGCTGGAATCCGGCCGCACTGATCGCCTTGTTGCTCGGCGTGCTGCCCAACCTGCCCGGCTTTCTCAAGGCAGCCGGCTTCCTTGCCGACGTGCCCGATGCCTTCGAGGCGATCTACACCTACGCCTGGTTCGTGGGCCTGGCGGTGGCGGCGGCGATCTATCTGTTGCTGATGCGTATTTCGTCCACCAGGAGTAGCAAACCATGATCACCCTGATCCGCGGCGGCACCGTCGTCGATGCCGAGCACGCTTATCGCGCCGA
Source organism: Ahniellaceae bacterium (assembly GCA_046596095.1). Taxonomy (GTDB): domain Bacteria; phylum Pseudomonadota; class Gammaproteobacteria; order Xanthomonadales; family Ahniellaceae; genus JBBQNY01. The sequence continues at coordinate 3,210 of JBKJND010000046.1, forward strand.
TGTCCTGTGCAAGGACGGGCTCATCGCTGCGCTCGGCGTGGATCTCGATACACCCGCGGGCACTGCTGTGATCGACGCCGGTGGCCAGCTGGTCATGCCCGGCGGCATCGATCCGCACACCCATATGCAGTTGCCGTTCATGGGCACGGTGGCGAGCGACGATTTTTTCACCGGCACGGCGGCCGGGCTGGCCGGCGGCACCACCAGCATCATCGATTTCGTGATCCCGAATCCGCAGCAGCCGCTGATGGAGGCCTTCCGTGACTGGCGTGGCTGGGCCGAGAAATCCGCCGGCGATTACGCCTTCCACGTCGCGGTGACGTGGTGGGACGAAAGCGTGCATCGCGATATGGGTGTGCTCGCCCACGAACACGGCGTGCAGAGTTTCAAGCACTTCATGGCCTACAAGAACGCGATCATGTGCGACGACGAGGTGCTGGTGAACAGCTTCAGCCGTTGCCTGGAACTGGGTGCGCTGCCGACCGTGCACGCGGAGAACGGCGAACTCGTTTTCCGCTTGCAGAAGGAACTTGTCGCGCGCGGCATCACCGGTCCGGAAGGGCATCCGATGTCGCGTCCGCCGGCGGTGGAGGGCGAGGCCGCGAACCGCGCGATTCGCATCGCAGAAGTCCTCGGCACGCCGCTGTACATCGTGCACAACTCGTGCAAACCCGCGTTGGAGGCGATCGCGCGCGCGCGCGGCGAGGGCCAGCGTGTGTTCGGCGAAGTGCTGGCGGGGCATCTGCTGATCGACGATTCGGTGTATCGCAATCCGGACTTCACC
>JBKJND010000170.1:0-7917 GCA_046596095.1 Ahniellaceae bacterium
CTATGGTTTTGGTGACTTTTGCCGAAACAAAAGACACTCGCTCGCCGCAGGCGAGTGAAACGCTGTTGCTGTTGCGATGGCGAACTTCAGTACCAAGGCGCTGATTCAAAAGAGAAAATAGGAACAAAAACCGAAGAAACGTCAGGTCCGGCTCTACAAAAGCGGGAAATTGACGGCTGTTGTAGCGCAGTGCTACGCGCCGCTGCTCTTGCGACGTCAGAAAAAGAACGAAGTCATGGCGTAGCGCGTGCCGGCGGTGAGGTCGGTGACTTCGTGCAGCAGCGAGCATGAGAACAGCAGCGCACCGCCGCTGGGGGCTTCGTATTCGCGTGGGCCGAACTCGGGGAAGCGCAAACGCCCGCCGGTGTACTCGCTGCTGTTGAGGTTGAGCGTCATGGCGAAGCGCCGGTGCGCCACATCGCGCGCGTCGTTGTCCCGGTGCGCGCGGAAGTAGCCGCCGCCGGCGTCGTAGCGCAGCACCTTGAAGGCTTCGCGTTGCTTGACCTCGAACGCGAACGCGCGCGCAAGTTCCGGCAATACACGGCGCTCCAGCCGATCGTGCAGTTCGGCGTCGAGCGCTGTGTCCTCGACCCGCGCTTCGCGTCGCATCTTGACTGCGGGATCAAGTCGGAAAACGGCGTCGCCGCGCTCGTGCACAATCACGCCCGAGTCCGCACCTTCGCCGGTTGCGCGGAACCACTCAAGCACGCGCGCGATCAATTCCGGTTCGAGAACGCGCGGCACAAGCAGCACCGGGGCGTGGTCGCAGGCACCGCCGACCACTCCGATGTCCACGGCGGAAAGTGCGCTGAGCAAGACGGCCCGCGCATCATGTGCATCGAACGCGGCAGCATCGACGCGCGCCAGCAAACGCAAGGACGGTTCGAGCAACAGGGCGCCGCCTGCGGGTGTCGCGCCGACCGCGCGCTGCCACAGTTCGGATGCTGCGAGGAGTTGCGGAACAGAAGCTGCGTCGTCAACGGGAGTGTCCGCGATCACCAGATGCAGGCACTCGATTCCGATCTCGCCGGCGATAGCTGCGCACGCGTCCAGCGCCTCGCCCCACGCCACCAGCAAGGCTTTTCCGACGGCGGCGTTGTACAACGACTGCGTAGCGCCCGCGCGCCGGATCAGCGCGTTCGGGAAGCGGTCGCCGACCTCAAGCGCAGTCAGTGCCAAAGCCGAAAGACATCAACCCGCGCGACGGCGCAGGAAATTGAGCAGGTCAATGCGCGTAACCAGGCCCACGAACTTCTCGCCGTCGACCACGATTGCAACGTGGCCTTTCTCGAACACCGGCAGCAGCGCCTCGACCGGGGACGACACGTCGAGCTTTTCGAGCTTGCGCACCATCGCGGTCGCGACCGGATCGCGAAAGCGACCTTCGTCGCCGTACACGTGCAGCAGCACATCGGACTCGTCGAGTATCCCGACGATGCGATCCTCCTCGACCACCGGAAGCTGCGACACGTCGTACAACTTCATGCGCTGGTACGCGGTGACCAGCAGATCGCTCGGCGCAACTACGACCGTGTCGCGTTGTTCGTACGGCCGCATCACCAGATCGCGCAGATCGTTGCTGGGCTCGCGATCGAGAAAACCCTGATCGAGCATCCAGTAATCGTTGTACATCTTCGACAGGTACTTGTTGCCGGTGTCGCAGACGAAGACGACCACCCGTTTCGGGACGCTCTGCTCGCGGCAGTAGCGCAACGCCGCCGCCACCAGCGTGCCGGTCGACGAACCACCGAGAATGCCTTCCGATTCAAGCAACGCGCGTCCGGTCAGGAAACTCTCCCGATCACTGATCGCATACGCCTTCTTCACCCGCGAAAAGTCCGCGATATCAGGCAGGAAATCCTCGCCGATGCCCTCGACCAGCCAAGACGCGGTCTTGGTCGAGAGTCGGCCCTCGTTGATGTACTCGGTGAGGATCGAGCCAACGGGATCGGCGAGAATCAGCTCGGTCCCCGGAGACGCTTCGGCAAAATAGCGCGACAGTCCCGTCATCGTCCCTGAGCTGCCGCAACCAAACACAATTGCGTCGAGCTTGCCGTCCATCTGCGCGAGAATTTCAGGCCCGGTCGTTTCGTAGTGCGCGCGCGGATTGTCGGCGTTGCCGAACTGGTTGATGAAATACGCGCCGGGGGTTTCACGCGCGATTTGCGCGGCGAGGTCCTGGTAGTACTGCGGATGGCCCTTGGCAACGTCGGAGCGCGTCAACACCACTTCCGCGCCCATCGCCTTGAGGTTGAATATCTTTTCCCGGCTCATCTTGTCGGGGACTACCAGCACCAGCTTGTAGCCGCGCTGCTGCGCGACGAGCGCGAGCCCGATGCCCGTGTTGCCGGCGGTGCCCTCAACCAGTGTGTCGCCCGGCGTGATGTCGCCACGCGCCTCGGCCGCGTCGATCATGCTGAGACCGATGCGGTCCTTGATCGATCCGCCCGGGTTCTGGCTCTCGAGTTTGAGGAACAGGTCGCACACGCCCGCATCAAGCCGTCGCGCACGCACCATCGGCGTATTGCCGATCAGTTCCAGAACGCTGTTTGCTACCGCCATCTCGTCACCGCATCCAGATTCTCGCGCGGACCGCATCATAACCGCGCCGCTCCAAGAGCAAGGCCCCGCCGGAAACCGGCGCGGCCCTCCGCAGCGTCGCACGGGAACGCTCGCGCTGTCCGCGTCGGACGGATACTCGCCGGGAACCGTTATTCTGGCACCAGGATGTGGCACCGCTGCGGTTGCCGGGGCTTGGATTCGATGCGTGACAAAAGTGCGGCGCTCCGGCAATTTTTATGGCTCTTCGCTGTGGTGTCGGTGGTCAAGATCGCAATCGCCGCGCGCTTGCCGTTGTTTGTCGACGAGGCGTTCTACTGGCTGGAGGGACAGCACCTCGCTTGGGCGTATTCCGACCTGCCGGGCTTGACGGCATGGTTGGCGCGCCTGGGCGTGGAGCTCGGCGGCCAGCACCCGCTCGCTTTGCGCGCACCATTCCTGGTGTTGGCGGCGTGCGTGCCCTGGCTTGTCGCGCGCATCGCGGGGCGCGAATTCGGTGCGCACGCGGGGTGGCACGCAGGTTCGATCGCGTTGCTGTTGCCTTTGTCCGGAACCCTGGGTCTGCTCGCTCTGCCCGATGTCGCGATGGCGCTGGCGACGCTGCTTTGCATCGATGCGGCTGCGCGCATGTTGCGCGAGGTGCAATGGTGCAGCGCCGCAGAACTGGCGCTGGGCTTGTCGATCGGCGCGCTCAGTCACTACCGCTTCGCGGCGGTCGTCGGCGCGGGACTGGTGACGTTGTTGTTGCTGGCCGAAGGCAGGCGCGCGCTGCGCGATCGTCGCGCGTGGATCGCAATCGCGATCGGTGCGGTGGCATGGCTGCCGCTGCTCGTGTGGAACTTTCAGAACGCCGATGCGGGCCTCAGGTTTCAACTCGTCGACCGGCATCCATGGACGTTCAATGCCGGCGGCTGGTGGTTCATCGCGATCCAGTGCGTGCTGGTGACGCCATTGTTGTTCGTCGCGCTCGGCACTGCTGCGCGCACAGGTCTGAGCGAAGCCTCGCCGGCGGCGCGGCTGTTTGCAATCTTCGGCGGCTTCATCGTGCTTGCGTTCTTCCTGCTCGGGTTTTTCGCCGACACCGAACGCGTCAGCTTTCATTGGCCGTTGCCGGGCTATCTGGCACTGCTGCTGCTGATACCTGCCGCGCTCGCGAAGTGGCCGCGATGGTTGCGGTGGGCCACATGGATCACCGCCGGGTTCGGTCTGATTGCGATCCTCGGCTACCTCACCGCAGTTTCGATGCCGCATCTGCGCGCGCAGGCGGCGGCGGGCAAGTGGTATCCGTCGAACTTTGCGGGTTGGGATCCGCTCGCCAACGCGGTGCGTGCAGCACGGGCAAAGCTGTCGCAACCCAACCGGTTGGTCGCCGACAACTTCAAGATCGCAGCGGAGGTGGGCTTCGAGTTGGGCGATCCGAACATCGAGATCCTCGATCACCCGCTCAATCACAAGCACGGCCGCGCACCGCAGCTTGAGCTTTGGGGGTTGGACGTGCCGCTCAGCGGTGCGCGGGCGATCGTAGCCGCGCCGTCGGAACGCGGGCAAAGGATCTGGAATGACGCGTTGCCGGAGGATTCGATGCTGCTCATGGTCGGAGTCGATCACGTCAAGTTCAGCGCGCTGCTCGATCACTATCAGCACCTGTGCGGGCGCGTCGGCACGTTGCCCGCGCCCGAGTTCGTGACTATCGATCACGGCCAGCAACGTTTTGCGTTGTTCGCCTTTCCGGTTCTCTCAGGCTTGTGGAAGGAAGCAGGACCGTGCGTAACGCCGGCATTGGCGCACATCAATCTGCCTGATCCTGGTAGCAACGTTGCAGCATCGTTCGTCGTCGAAGGCTGGGCGGTCCAGGACCACGTCGGCGTGGCCGGCGTCACGATCACGCTCGACGGTGCGCCGGTCGCGGAGGCGACGATGAGGTTGCCGAATCCGTGGGTGGCGCAGTTCTGGAAAGGTCGCTCGCTCGACCCGAATCATCCCAACGTCGCGTTTCGCGCACACGTCGACGCGTCCGGTGTGGCGGCAGGTCGGCACTGGCTCGGCATGCGTTTGCGTGGCGCGGATGGCAGTGTGCAGGAGTGGGCGGAGCGCCCCATCCAAATCGAGCCGCACCTCGAAACGCGACCGCACCCGTAAAACACAACGGGCCCCGCTTGGGGCCCGTCGTTTCTCATCGGCTCAATACGATTGGCCGGATGAAGTCGGCTATGCCGGCTGATTGATGTCCCACATTTGTGTCAGTTTGTCTTTTGCCCACAGTTTTTCTTTCTTGAGCTGGTGCAGCTTCATGTCGTCCATCGGCAGTACGCCGAGCTCGGCATCTAGTACTTGCTTGTCGAGTTCCTGGTGTCGGTAGTACAGCTGCCGGAACTCCGAGTCGGACTGCATTTTGGCTTCGACCTGGTGCTGTTGACCTTCAAACATCGGCTACCTCCGTCGGCAACGGGCCCCTCGGTCCTCGCGCCAGGCGCGGAACGAGCGGCGATGGGAGCATCCGGATAATCGAGCGTGGCATGGCGTCCCGTGCGCTCCGACGCGCCCCGCTTGGGAGGCGTATCGTGACGAAGGGAGACGCTCGATTCATCGGCTGGGACTCGCTGGCGCAGGGCGCGTAAGCGGCCACTGCGAGTTCGAACGTACTCCGTTTTTGCGGGTCGGGCAACCGCGGAATCGTGTGTATGGCGTGACGGAAAACCTCGGGAGAACAGCGCCTGCAGCGCAGGCTCAAAAATGGCGTGCGGCTTGCTTCCTGAGTCGTGCCGCTCTGGTATGTTCCAGCGTTCAGAGCGCTCGCGCGCTGCGCCCCGCAACCGCACCCTCGAGGAATCCGCATGGATATCGGTTATTTCCTGAAGCTGATGGCGGACAAGGGCGCGTCCGACATGTTCCTGACCACTGGCGCGCCGGTTTACATCAAGGTCGAGGGCAAGCTCTACCCGCTCGGCAGCACCGGCCTGCCACCCGGCATGGTCAAGAAGATCGCGTACTCGCTGATGGATGAGGGTCAGGTGCCGTCGTTCGAGCGCGACCTTGAAATGAACATGGCGATCGCCGTCAAGGACGCAGGTCGTTTCCGCGTCAACGTGTTCAAGCAACGCGGCGAAGTCGGGATGGTGATCCGCGCGATCAAGAGCGAGATCCCCTCGATCGAGACGCTGAAGCTGCCGGCGACCCTGCAGTCTTTGATCATGGAGCCGCGCGGCCTGATCCTCGTGGTGGGGTCTACCGGCTCGGGCAAGTCGACGGCGCTGGCGTCGATGATCGACCATCGCAACAGTTCTTCGACTGGTCACATTCTGACCATCGAGGATCCGATCGAGTACCTGCATCGGCACAAGAAATCGATCGTCAACCAGCGCGAAATCGGTCTCGACACGCATGCGTTCCACACCGCGCTCAAGAACGCCATGCGCGAGGCACCCGATGTGATCCTGATCGGCGAGATTCTCGACGCCACCACGATGGAGTCGGCGATCGCGTTTGCCGAAACCGGTCACATCTGTCTCGCCACGCTGCATTCCAACAACGCCGACCAGACACTCGAGCGCATTCTCAACTTCTTCCCGGAGAACGCGCACAAGAACATTCTCATGAACCTCGCGCTGAATCTCAAAGCCGTGATTTCGCTGCGGCTGGTGAAGGGCGTCGATGGCAAGCGCCTGCCCGCGACCGAGATCCTCATCAACACGCCGATGATCCGCGACCTCATCCGACGCGGACAGGTGCATGAGATCAAGGCGGCGATGGAAAGCAGCCTTCAGGAAGGCATGCAGAGCTTCGATCAGGCGCTGTTCCGCCTGTACAAGGACGGCAAGATCGATCTCGAGGAAGCGCTGCGTTCGGCCGATTCGCGCGATGGCTTGTCGCTGCGTATTCGCCTGTCGGAAGGCAGCGATACGCTCGGCGGCGCGAACGATCTCAACTCCGGCGATCCGTTCAACTCCGGCGGATATTGAAGCTCGCGACGAGCGCCGTTGTAGAGCCGCGCTTGCTCGGCTGCCGCCGACGCGCACCGGACGGCATTAGCCCGGCTCTAGAAACGGCTCACGCGTCGGCCGGCTTGTCTGGCTGGTTGTCGGGGTGCGCCGCCTGGAATTCGGGCAACTCCGCGCACGCCGCATCGATAGCGTTGAGACGCGGATACGCATTCAGCGGATGATGAAACCGCCGCGCGTTGTATAGCTGCGGCACGATGAAACACTCGGCCATGCCCGGGCCTTCGCCGCCGACAAATCGCCCGAGCGAGATATTGCTGTCCAGCATCTGCTCGACCGATGCCAAACCTCGCCCAATCCAGTGCTGGATCCACTTCTCGCGTTGCGCTTCGTTGATGGCGAACTCGGTCTCGAGATACTGCTGCACCGACAGGTTATTGAGTGGATGGATGTCGCAGGCAATCGCCAGCGCTATCGCACGCACGAATGCGCGTTCGCGCGAACCATTCGGCAACAGCGCCGGGTGATCGCGGGTTTCCTCGAGATACTCGATGATCGCCAGCGATTGCGTGATCATGCGCTCGCCATCGCGCATCGCCGGTACAAAGCCCTGGGGATTGATCTCCAGAAACTCCGGCAGGCGCTGTTCGCCCCCGTCGCGCATCAGGTGCACCGCATGCGTTTCGTACTGCAGGTGCTTGAGCGCAAGCGCAATGCGTACGCGATATGCAGCGCTGGACCGCCAGTAGCTATAGAGCTTGATCGACTGGTTCATCACGGCAGCATGTCTCCTCGAGGTGCGTTCAGATGGATGCCTCGTTCAAACCTGGTGGTGCGCAATGCGCTGTTCGATGGCGCCGAAGATACTCCGACCATCGGCATCCAGCATTTCGATTTTGACCACGTCGCCGAAGCGCATGAAAGGCGTCGACGGCTTGCCGTCGCGCAGCGTTTCCACCGTGCGCAGTTCCGCAAAGCAGGACGCCCCGAGTGAAGTGTCCTCGTTGGCGACGGTCCCCGAGCCGACAATCGTGCCGGCGGCCAGCGGCCGCGTCCGGGCTACGTGCGCCACAAGTTGGCCGAAATCGAATTGCATGTCGACTCCCGCCTCCGGTGCGCCGAACCAGCGACCGTTGATATGTGTGGTCAGAGGTCGATGCAACTTGCTGCCTTGCCATGCGGCGCCGAGTTCGTCCGGCGTCACCAGGACCGGCGACAACGCGGAACGTGGTTTGGATTGCAGGAAGCCAAAGCCTTTGGCGAGTTCGGCCGGAATGAGGTTGCGCAAGCTCACATCGTTGACGAGGCCGACGAGCTGGATATGCTGCGCGGCCACGTCGGGCGTCACCGCCATCGGCACGTCGTCGGTAATCACCACCACTTCGGCTTCGAGATCGATGCCGTAGTCCTCGCTGACCAC
>JBKJND010000368.1:0-5053 GCA_046596095.1 Ahniellaceae bacterium
GTTCGGCGAAGAGACTCACTTGGGTGCGCCCGTATCGCGGCGCGCTTTGGACTTCGCGCGGGCCTTTGCAACATTCGCGCGGGCCAGTGCGTACTCTTGCGTTAGTCCGAGATTCTCGATCAAGTCCGCGAAACCGGGATCGTCACGCACAGGGTCCCAGAGCCGGGAATAGTAGAACGCGCGCGAAACGGACGGCGGGGCCGCGCGCAGCGTGGACCATGCCTCCGCATGGCGGCCGAGCGCGGCGAAAACGTGACCCTGCTGGTGGCTGGTTTTCGGCCAGTGGGTTAGCGCCCAATTCGCGTGAGCCTGCGCCTCTGCGTGCAGCCCGGCCTGCTCCAGCACATACACGGCTTCGCCATCGGCGGCCCAACGCGGCGCGCGCTCGCGCGCTCGCGCAATGAGGCGCGCGTCGGCAACGGCTGCGTCGTTCTTGCTGAGAGCCAGATTGATCAGCGTCGAGCGACTGTAGTCGGGAACGAACAATTCGCTGCGAACCGCCTTGCCTCGTTCGATGGCCGCGAGCGCTTCGTCATCCCGCCCAATGTCGTGCAGGAGAGCACTGTAGGTATTGAGCGCAATCGCGGACAGCGGGTCGAGCGCGGTTGCGCGTGCCAATGCCTCGACAGCGCCCTCGGGGTCGCCGCGCGAGGACAACAGCAGCCCGTACCAGTTGTGCGCGATCGCGTAGTTGGGGTTGAGGGCGAGCGCGCGTTTGAACTCTTCCTCTGCCTCGTCAAACCGGTATTGCATGTACAGCGCGCCGCCTAGCGCGCCATGCGGTTCGGCGAGCTCCGGATCGAGCGTCATCGCGCGCTGCGCGTGCGTGCGTGCGCGTGCGAAGTCGTCGTTCGCTCCGGGCCTCGATTCGAGCAAGCGGTACCAGCCGCGAATCATCCACAGCTCCGCCATCGCGGCGTGCGCTTGCGCAAACTCGGGATCGAGCGCCAGTGAGCGCGAGTATGCGGCGTCGGCGCGATCGAATCCCTGTTCGGTGCGTCGGAGCAAGAAGTGGCGGCCCTCCAGCAGCTGGCGATGGGCTTCGGGATTCACCCGGGTCGCCGCACGCGCGGACTCGCCCAGCGAGAGCTTGAGCTTCGCGGCGATGATCCCCGCGATCTCGTCCTGCAACGCGAACACGTCTGTGAGTTCGCGATCGTAGCTTTCCGACCAGACATGAAATCCGTCGGCGGCGCTGATGAGCTGCGCCGTGATGCGCACACTGTCGCCTGCGCGACGCACGCTGCCCTCGACGACGTACGCCACGCCGAGTTGGCGCGCGATCTCGGGGATCGGCGTGTCCTTGCCCTTGAAGTGAAACGCCGACGTGCGCGCGGCGACCTTGAGCGACGGCACTTTCGCCAGCACGTTGAGCAACTCCTCGCTGATGCCGTCGGCGAAGTACTCGTTGGCGGCGTCTTCGCTCAAGTTGGAGAAGGCGAGCACGGCGATGGACTTGTCGCGTTTGACGGGCGGCTGGGAAAGGGTGTCAGGTCCACTTTCCGATGCGGCAGACTTGGCGTTAGCTGGAACCGCCGCGTCGGAAAGTGGGCCTGACATCCTTTCGACCACCAGCAGCACGATCACCAGCACGAGCCCGGCGACAATCAAATGGTTCATGCGCCGCGCAGTCTGCGGCGCGATCGATTGAGTGGGCAGCACGTCCGCGTCGCGCTTGAGGCCATCGGGCGTCAACTCGAACACCCACGAGAACACCAGCACCGGCACGAATCCGAGCGCCACCACCACCACCAGCGCCTGCAACACCCAGTCCGGTGTATGGAAAATTGGCAGGAGTGTTTCGGCGACCTGCACCATCAACCACGCGCCGACCAGATACAGCCCCGCCATGCGAATGACGTTGCGGCGCTTGAGTTCAGCGATGAAGTTCACAGCTCACTGCGCCCGGATTGAGCGGGGGGTCGCAACGGCAAGACGCAACGCGCTGACGTCGGCATCGTCGTCGTCACGTCTGCAACCATTCCGAGTCGTGCGTCATGCCTCCCCCCCGGAACACCGTCGCGCCTGTCGCGAGCGGGCCGGACAAGCATGCCACCGAAAAACGGGTCCAGGTCGATTTCCGATAGATGGGAGAGCTCCCTACGCTAACAAAACGGTCGTCCCGGCAGTCGACGCAGAGCGCACCCCCTGCACGAAGGCCAGTGCGTTGATCATGCCGACCAACTCCTGCGCTTCAGACGCTGGTTGTTGGAGCTCGTGCAAAAGGCAGCAGCTATGGCATCTCGAAACCGTTGGCGAAGATCAGGTCGATCAAGAAGGGCGTGTCGGTCGTCCAGAGCGGCCCGGCGGGAGCACCGCCGAAGCGGCGTTGCCCGTGACTTGACACACCTGCGGTGATCACCGTGTCGCCGACGAAGTCGCCGATGCCTTCGTCGAAGTGATACAGGGCGACGGTCGTCGCATCGGCGATGGGTGCGGTTGTCGGTCGCACAAATGCATTCGTGTAGCGCACGCCGGTCGAGACGCGCAGCTCGTCAAGCCAGCCGCGGAACGACGGAAACGCGGGGCCGGCGTCGTGTTTCTGCGCGCCGAGTACGAGGTAGGGATCCCAGGCCGCACCGACACGACCATCGCGATAGCTGACGTTGCCGACCGGACCCGTCGCGCTGCCATCGAGGGCGCCGTCGAGCCAGATTCGCAACTGACCACTCGCGCTGTCGCGAGTAAGCGCGACGTGGTGCCACTGGCTGTTGGCGACGCTGGTTGCACCGCAAGCCGTGGCACCAGTGGCGCCGGCGCTGACGCCAAACGCAACACGGCCATTCATGAGCGAGACGCCGTAGTCGCCGTTATCGCCGTCGCCGAACACGTCGCGGTCGAGCACGATGTTGCCGCTTATCCACGCGGCGTTGCCGCTGCTGCACGCGCTAGTGCCGTTGTCGCCGGGACTGGCCTTCAGCCAGAACTCGAGCGTGAAATTGCCGGCGCCCACGTCGACGGCGCGTACCGGCGCATCCAGTGGAATGACCACGCGATCGATCGTGTCGGTGCCATTGCCGAAGAAGCGCAAGGCGTGGCCGGGTTGCACTGCGCGCAGATCACCGACGAACGCCGCGGGCGGTGAAAGCTGGCCTGGAAGCGTGTCGCTGCCGCCGTAGGCCAGTCCTGCCTGCGCGAGGACTTGCGCCTCGGTCAGCGGGGCGATGCCAGCGCCCCAGACATTCAGCGCGGCGATCATGGCGTTGGCGGTCAAACCTTGCACCACGGTGTTCGGGTGCACGCCATCATCGACCCAACCGGTCGCTGGCGTGGTGCCGGTTGCCGTGTCTAGGCCCCGCAGCGCGATCGGCACGTTGCCGATCGTCAGTGTGCTTCGCAAAGCTTCAACAGGTCCGTGCAATTCACGATTGAGTGCGTACATGTCCAAGAACACCACGCGTTCTTCGCGCGCCAGCGCACGCGTGGCGTCGCGCATGAACGCGAGAGCGGCAACTACGCGCTCAAGACTGACCGGATCGCCAAAGCTGTCGAACACCTGAGGCAAAGCCGAGAAGTCGATGGGACTTGCCAGTACGGTGCGTGCAGGTGTTCCGCGCAGCACCGCCAGCGTAGAGCGCAAATTCGCGTGACTTGCACCGACCACGGCGACCAGCGTGCGCGCGTCGTAGCCGCCCGCATAGATTGCGTTGAAGACTCCATTCACAGTCGAGAAGTCGTTGCCACCGGACCAGATCACCACGTGCGAGACGTCGCGCGCGCTTACGCCGGCAGCAACGCCGGTATGCGCGCCGCTAACAAGCTGATCCTGCGTGGTCGCTCCGAAACGTGCCCAGTTGTCCTCGAATCCCGTACGACGCGGCTCGCCCCATTCGCCCATGCCGGCCTGCTGCGCAGTTGGGCCCAAACTCAAGCCACGCGCGTCGACCAGAATCTCGGTCCACGCCTTTGCGTGCGCGTACGATTCTTCTTCGTACTCGTCGGTCAAGCTGTCGCCGAGCGCGCCCAGCCGTTGCACCGGCTGCGCGTGCGCAACCATCGCGAACGACAGCAATGCCGCGGCGACGCAATGTGCCCATCGGGTGGCCATGTGCGGAGCTTACGCCCACTTTCGCTAGCGCGCGGTGTCGGGGTCTCCACTCCAAGCCGGCGCGCGAGAAGTGGGCAGCGCCGTGGTTATTCGAAGCCGTTCGAGAACAACGCATTGGGGCGGAACTCAATCGAGCCGACATCGCAAGTCGCCACGCCATTGCCATCACCGTCGAAGGGACGCACGACGTTGCGCGCGTCGCGTGGCGGGCAGGCGACGTTGGTGCCGTTATCAATCGCGACGCTGCCGGGAGCGAGATCGAGGGTCGGGACGACGCCTCCGTTGTCGGCCGGCGCCTGCAGCCCGAAACTGTTGCCGACGGCAAATTCCGCCGTGATGATGTTGCCGGCGACGGTGACGAAGCAAGTTGTTCCGGTGGTGAACACGACATCTCCAGTGTCGGCATTGAAGCTCGCCGGCGCGCAACTGGGCCCGCTCGTCGGTGCAGCGAACAGCACGTTGCGCATCGCGCGCACGATCACCGCGGCATTGAGCGTGAGATCGGCGCCAAAGTTGCCGAGCGACGTGCCGTTGCGCCAGAAGGTCGAGGACTGCAGGCGCAGCTCCGGCGTCGGCGGCGCCGCACCGAATCCCGTGGTCAGGAAAATCGCCCCGGCGCCTCGACCGATGTTCTGGTGGAAGGTCGAATTGGTCGCGCTCAATTGCACGGCGCGGGCGAAGATCGCGGCACCGTTGTCGGCGACATTGCCCCCGAAGAACGTCGAATCGAGCGCCACGAACGGCGCGATGCCGGTGGCGGGACCCAACACCCACAGCGCGCCGCCCTCGCCGGAAATGGCGCCGGTCGTGGTGCCGCAGCGGTTGGAGTTGCCGGTGAAACTGACTCCGGTCAGCGTCGCCGAGGCGCCGGATGCAAGCGACATGATCAACGCGCCGCCCTGGTTCTGGGAGCAGCCGCCACCCCCATTGGGCGTGCGCAAGGTGAGATTGTTGACGAAGCGAGAGTTTTCGATCAGCACCGAGGCGCCGGTCACCGCAACTGCG
>JBKJND010000034.1:0-4294 GCA_046596095.1 Ahniellaceae bacterium
CGCCCGTCGCGGTAGGTGTACCAGAACAGGAGAATTTTCGGCACGCCCTGCTGATCGACGATCTCGAATTCGAATCCCTGTCCATCCTGCGCGGGATCGAACCAGAGTCCGGTGATCTCGTTGCCGATGCGATAGTCGGGAGCGCCCGCGAAGTCCAGCGCCGTTTTCCAGATGCCGCGTCCGTAAGTGAAGGCGTGCAATTGCGGCGGCGCGCCGACGCTGGCCGGCGGCCCGAGCGCCAACCGCTCGACGATCACGTTCGCAAGGCCCGTGTTCTCGACCGCCCACGTCACACCCGCATCGGGCGAAAAGAAAATGCCGAGATCGGTGCCGAGATAGATGCGATCCGGCATCGCGGGATCGATCACCAGACTGTGCACTGGAACATCCGGCAAGATGCCCGCACCGGTGCCATCGCGCGGCAACCAGGTCGCGCCGCCGTCGATGCTGCGCCACACGTGCGTGCCGCCCACGCTTGAATATGTCGCCCAGGCGATGCTGGCGTCGTTGTTCTGGAACGTCAGCGACGACACCCAGCCGGCACGAGGGCTGCGCGCCGTCCACGTCGTGTTCGCACCCGCGGAAAGTGCAGCGTCATTGCGATAGATGCCGACCCGATTGCCGAGCAGAACGCGGTCCGGTCGGGACGGCGCAACGCCGATCGCGGAAGCCCGATTGGAGAACGCGCTGCCGCCAAGCGCAGTGCTGACCGCGCGCCAGCTATCGCCTCGATTGTCGGTGCGCCAGACGCGTGTTCCCGCTGCATACAAACGATTGGATGCACTCGGATCGAGCGTCCACGGCATGATGAAAATCGTGTTGTCGTTGATTCCGTTGACTACCCGGCGAAACGTCTGTCCGAAATTGTCGGAGCGATGCAGCGACACATAGTAAATGCTCGCGTACACGGTCGCCGCATTGGTGGGATCGAACGCGACGTTGCCGCCATCGCCGCCCAATACGCGTACAAATTGGCGGTCGGTCGGGTCAGGGGGCGCAAACAAGGTGCCGTTGTCCTGCGTGCCGCCGATGGCGCGGCCCGTGTGTGGGGACACCGCACCCGAATAAAACTGCGTGGTGCCGAGCTCGCCCGAAACCGTGCGCCAGGCCACCTGATCGTCACGGGGTGCGCAAGGCGCACTCGTACCCAGTGCTACTAAGGCACGAGCGTTCTCGGTCAGGGCCACGCCACCATCGTTGGTTGAATACATGCGCTGATTCGACGCGCCGTCGTAGCGCGGATCGAAACGGAAGAGGTGCTGATCGGAGTGCACGTAGCTGGGCCGGCCCTGCGTCGACCACCACCACGACGCGAGCCCGAAATTGCGCCCGCCATCGTCGGATCGATAGGCGTCCATGCCGCCCACCCACACGCGGTTTGGATCGAGCGGGTCGACCGCGATTGCGTGGTTGTACCAGCCCGCGCCATACCAATCGTCCGCCGGATCGCCAAAACAGCTGCGCGCGAACGCGCCAGACGCGTGCGAAAAGAGCGTGGTGTTGAGTTTGACCGCATCGGTGTTGCGCACCGTCGCCTGCCAGCTCTGGCCACCGTCATTGGAACGGAACACGGCGTGCAGCCCATTGTCGTAGTCGCCCAGTCCGTCGCCCGTACGATCCGGACCCGGCACAGTGCTCGCGGCCGACGCGTACAAGACACTTTGATTGGCGCGGTGGATGTCGATTTGTGTACGTCCCTGCCCCGCCTCGGACAACGCACTCCGCCACGCACCGTTGCCAGCCGCATCGGTGTTGACGAAGACCGCAGCCGGACACGGGCCACCGCATGCGGGTGGCGTGACGGTGTCGGGCAACCAGTAGCGGTCGTCGATGGACCGCGACGAGCACGCCGCCAGCAACCAGTCGCCAGCCGTGTCGGTGCGCATCGCGAGGTCGTTGCAACCTTCGTACAGCGACTGATCCTGTGCGTCGACTGGCCGCAGCACTTGCGTGAACGACTGGCCAGCATCGTGGCTTCGCCAGACACCCGAATTGGTTGCCGCGTACAAGCGATTGGCGTCGTGCGGACTCGCTACGAGGTCGCTGACGTAGCGGAAATTCGCGTTCGCGGTGGCGATCAACTGGTGCCAGCTGCGGCCGCCGTCGCTGCTCTTCAGGATTCCCGCACCGGCCATCGGCGACCAGGGCATGCCGCTGTTGCGGTAGAGCTCGCCCGTGCCGGCGTACATCACATCGGGCCGCGTGGAGTCGATCAGCAAGGCGCCGATATTGAGATTGACCGCGTCGTCGGACAACGCGCGCCAGCTCTCGCCGCGATCGTCGCTCCGCCAGACGCCTCCCGATACACCGCCGGCAAAAAGCACGTCCGGATTCTGCGGATGGAACGCGAGGGTGCGCACTCGGCCGGAGATATTCGATGGGCCGATGAATTGCCAGGCGTGCGCAGCTTTCGGCCGCACACCGGTTCCTTCGGCCGCAGTCATCAGCTCCACGCGACCAGGCACATGTCGCGGCATCGCGCGCATCTTCGCTTCGGCGGCGAACCAGATGTCGGGCGAAAACGTAACCGTTCCGGGAGCGGCACGTCGCGCGATGAAATCATGCTGGCGTGCGGCGGCCGCATCTTCGCGCTGCTCACGATCGCCGCGTTGCGGCGATCGCTCGACCAAGGTCGCGCCCCGAGGCGTCACACATCCTTGCAATAGACAGATCGCCATCACTGCGACAACGTTGCAGAACCTGACGCGTGAGTTGCAAGCCAATGGACTCTTCATCCAGCAATCCTAGACCCGCACGGCAACGCACTCAACGCCACTGGTCGGCGCTGAAGCGTCCATCCGACGCTTCGCAGATTCTTTTGAGCGCCGCGATCAAAAACGTCTGGTGGAGAATGGTGCGAGGTCGATGGAGGGCGGGGTGTTGCCGAGCATCGCGGCGACGAGTTCGCCGGTCACGGCGCAGAGGCTCATGCCCAGCATGCCGTGACCACCCGCGAGCACCACGTTGGATGCGCCCGGCGCGTGATCGATGATCGGCAGGTCGTCCGGAGTCATCGGTCGCCATCCGTACCAGTCCGTTCGCGCGCCTCCGCCTTCGGGTTCGCGCAGGTAGCGGCGCGACGCATCGATCAGCGCAGCGAGACGACGGTGATTGAGCGTCTTGTCGAACCCCGCAAACTCCATCGTGCTGCCCAGCCGGAATCCCTGTGCCCACGTCGTAACGCAGACGCTCGCATCCTTGAGCACCAACGGACGCTTCGGCACCAGAGCCGGCGGCTCGGCATAAGTAATCGAGTAACCCTTGCCGGGTTCGATGGGCAACGTAGCGCCGAGCGCACGCACGAAATCAGCTTGCCAGGGACCCAGTGCCACCACGATGTTGCCGGCGCGATGCGTGCCGTGAGTGGAGCGCACGCCGACCGCGCGGCCATCGCGCAACTCCCAACCCACAAGTTCTATGCCGGTGTCGATGAGACCGCCGCCACGCCGCACGACTTCAGCCAGTCCCGACACAAACCGATCGGGGCGCAGATGCGCGTCCTGCGGGTTGAACAAGGCGCCTGCAACATCGGGCAACAAACAAGGTTCTGCGGCAGCCGTGCGCTCGGCGGCCCAAACCTCGGTGACGATTCCAAGTGGCGCCAGTGCGTCGAAATGCCTTGCTGCAGCCCGCCCAAAGTCGGCGTGATCGCGAAAAACGTACAGCGTGCCGGCCGCGGCGAACTCGCAGTCGATCTGCTCCCGTTGGATCCACTCTTCGATCAGTGCGCGCGAGCGCAGCAGCAACGCGGCGCGCACCGTCGTATTGCGCCGATGGATCTCGGGTCGGCAGTTCAACGCCGCACGCGACAACCAGTGCCAACGGCGCCACTCGAATCCCGGCGCAACCCGGAACGGCGCGTCCGCGCGCCACATCCAGCGCAATCCCTGCGCGATCATGCCGGGCGCCGCCAGCGGTGGCGCATGACTCGGCGTGATCGTTCCGCAATTGCCATACGACGTTGCGCCACCGATCGCGCCACGATCAAGCACGCGTACTTGCCGTCCGGCGCGTTGCAGCGCGTAAGCGCAGGCAACGCCGATCGCGCCGGCGCCGAGAACCAGCACGTCGTCTTCCGTAATCGTCATGCAGAATCACCCAGCGACGCCGGACATCCTGCGTCGACGATCGCGCTGTGTCGGCTCACCGCGCGGGCGCAGCACAACCCGCAGGCTGCCATCCGCACCAGCCAGGGCCGCGCACGACGCGGCCGGGCTTGGCCCCGGTGTGCTTGCCCGCGCGCAGCACCTGGACGCCGTTGACGAACACATCATCGACACCGGTCGACAGCTGC
>JBKJND010000127.1:0-6376 GCA_046596095.1 Ahniellaceae bacterium
CGGACAACCACTCGTCGGCGAAGAAGAAATCGCTGAAGTGGAAGCGTGCCTTCGCTCGGGCTGGCTGGGTACAGGTCCCCGCGTCGCGCAATTCGAGCGTGATTTTGCGGCTTACAAATCGACCACCGAAGCCCATGTTGCCGCAGTCAATTCCTGCACCGCCGCACTGCACGTCAGCATGGTCGCGGCAGGCATGGATCCCGGCGCCGAAGTCATCACCACCCCATTGACGTTCTGTGCGACCGTCAACGCGATCATCCACGCGGGACTGACGCCGGTTCTGGCCGATGTCGATCCGGACACGCAGTGCATTTCGCCCGAGGCGATCGAAGCGGCGATCACGCCGCGCACCCAGGCCATTGTTCCGGTCCACTTTGCGGGGCGCCCGTGCGAGATGGATCGCATCATGTCGATTGCCGCAAAACACAAGTTGCTCGTGATCGAAGACTGCGCACACGCGATCGAGACCGCGTTTCATGGTCGCAAGGCCGGCACGATGGGCGACTTTGGCTGCTTCAGTTTCTATGCCACGAAGAACGTGGTCACGGGCGAAGGCGGAATGATTCTCGCGAAAGCGGAAGCGCACGTGGCACGCGCCAAGGTTTTGGCGCTGCACGGCATGAGCAAGGACGCCTGGCACCGGTTTGGCGATGAGGGTTACAAGCACTATCAAGTGATCGAGTGCGGCTTCAAGTACAACATGATGGATATCCAGGCTGCGTTGGGAATCCACCAACTGGCTCGCGTCGAAGCGAACTGGGCCTATCGGCGCGACATCTGGAACCAGTACCAGAAGGCGTTTGCGGATTTGCCGCTCGGCTTGCCCGCAGAACCCGCGCCGGACACGCGTCACGCCTACCATTTGTTTACGGCAATGGTCGACCCTTCGCGCTGTGGCATCGCGCGCGACGACTTTCTGGATCGGATGCAGCGCGTGGGGATCGGCACTGGAGTTCACTACCTGTCGGTGCCGGAGCACCCGTATTACCAGAATCGTTTTGGCTGGCACCCGGAGCAATGGCCGCACGCTGCTCGCATCGGGCATCAGACCGTGAGCCTGCCCTTGTCTCCCAAGCTCACGCAGGCGGACATCCGCCGAATCGTGTCAGCAGTCACCTCAACCTTGATGGGCAACGGTCCTGGCAGCGAAGTCGCGTGAACTCGACTGCATATCGCAGGATCAAATAGCGCACCGCATGGCACACCGCGGCTATCAACACGACTTCGCCCGAACCCATCCTGCGATGTACGACCAGGAGGGGCGCAAGCGCAAGGCCGACACTACCGTCGCCGTCCTCAGCGACGCACTCGGCAGTCGATTGCGCAATGCGCGAGTCGTCAACGTAGGTTGTTCGAGCGGCATCATCGACAGTTTCATTGCGCCGCATGTTGAACATCTGACCGGCATCGATATCGACGAAGCGGCCATCGCGCACGCCAACGAACGCCACGCAACCGAGCGTCTCGAATTCCGCGTGGGCGATGCGATGGCCCTGGACTTTCCGGACGCCTCTTTCGATGTGGTGCTGTGTTCCCAGGTCTACGAGCACGTCCCCAATCCACAAGTGATGATGGACGAGATTCGTCGCGTGCTGGTGCCGGGCGGCATCTGCTACTTCGCGGCGACCAACAAGCTTTACCCCATCGAGCAGCACTACTTTCTGCCGTTCCTGTCGATGCTGCCGCAGGGGCTGGCCGACCGCTATTTGCGCCTGACCGGCAAGGGCAATCGCTACTACGAGCGCCACTTGACCTACTGGCGATTGCGGCGACTCACGGCAGCGTTCGAGTCAACCGACTACACCCGGAGGTTAGTCACTGAACCAGAACGGTTCGCGACGAAGTACATGGTTGGAACAGGCGGGGCCAAAACCTGGGTGTTACGCGCGTGGTTGCGGCTGGCTTACTGGGCGTTTCCCAGTTATGTCTGGGTGCTGCGCAGGCCGGGTTCGCCTGCGCCCGCTCCGGTTTCATAGACTGCCCATCGATATAGCGCATAGCGCCCCACGAAACCCGAACGGGCTGTCATGGGCCTGTCCAGACGCAGCACGAAGCGCTCAATGGCGGCGTAAAAACGCGGCCGTCTGCCGGCGATCAAGAGCAGGGGGAATAGCAGGGTCATCCACGCGTTGGCCCCCGAATAAAGCTTTCGCCAGTTCGCGGGCACAAGTCCGGCTTTAAACTCCGCAGACGTGAAACCGGGTCTCGCAAGACCGTCGTGTTGCTTGTGTCGCAGAAGGGACCGGACAAGGCCATTGAACTCGGCACCGGGCTCGAGCACGAGCACCCGCGCGCCCGATACGAGACACGCATCGAGCGACCGCATCGCGGCACCCGCCCGGTTGACGTCCAGATACATGAGAGCAGTGACCACGTAGGCGCCGGCAAACGCATTGGTTGAGAACGGCAGTTGCGATATATCGCCGCACACGGCTGGGCCGCAAGAAGCCGCAAATCGACGACAGAACGCGGGCGAGAAGTCGATGCCCACAAGCGATTGCATCTCCATCGTCAATGCTTCGCTGCCCAGCCGGCCATAGCCGCAGCCCACATCGAGCACCGGTTCGGCACGGTGTTGCCACGAGCCGAAAGCGAAGCGCAGCACCTGGCGATGCCAGCGATCGATGGTGAGATTGACCGCATCAGGGACACCCTTCATGAGTACCGCGCGGGGTGCATCGCCGAATTCCTCCTGTCGACGATTCCATCCCTCTCGGAGCGCTTTGGCACTGGGGTCGTGTTTCATCCGGCCTTCCGTCGGCAGCTCCAACCATGCGCAGCCCAGAACAATCCCGCGTTGAGCAGGTCGGCGAAGGTCAGCGCTAGTCGCGCAACGAGCGAAAACACCAACAAGTGTGCGGGCGGCAAGCCGTAGCGACTTCCAATCCAGATGAACATCGCTTCGCGCACCACGATTCCCGAAGGGACGACGATGATCGCCGTCGACAGGATGGAGGCAGCAAGATACGCAGCAGCGAAAACCAGAGCCTCACCGATTGGATGCGTGTCACTCAGGAGCACGGCCCAGCCAGCCAGGAACGGGACCCAATTGACGATGAGCAAGGTCACGAGAACGGTAGCGGCCGTGTCGTCGGGACGAACTTCGATCCGGTCGCCCAGAAAACGCTTCGCGAAAGGCAACAGCCGTACGCTTTGTTGCGCCCAGCCATGGCGCTGCGCCATCCAGAGAGCCGCGGCTGCAGGAACAAGAACGGATACCGGCCAAAAGGAGCCGCGCCAGCTGCACAACAGGATCACCGCTGCCAACGCGCTCGCCCACGCATACGCCAGCAGCATCTGCACCATCGAAGCGATGGCAATGGTGCCGCCGGAAACCTGGCCACGCAGGTAACTCACCTGGAACAGCAATCCCATCACCTTGCCCGGAAGATAACGAACAATCTGTCCGACAGCAGACGCCAGGCCCACACGAAATGAATTGATGGGCTCGCTCTGCAGACTTGATACCAGTTTGATGTGGTAGAGCGTGGAGACTGCGATGCTGGCCGTGGCGAGCAGCACGAACCCTGCAAAGTTCGCGGGACGGATCGCAAGCGCAGACACGCCCAAATCGCTCGCGTGCGTCGTGATGACGTAGCCGATATAGATCAAAGACCCGGCGATCAGGCCCATGTTCAAGACCATTCGCCGTCGCGGAGAGAGAGATGGAACTCGTGCTTCGGCGAGCGGCGAGTTCTGCGTCATGGCGTCCGAACTTCAGGCGTCTGGCTGCGCTTGGCGCGTGCCGATACAGCCGTTGGCATGCGCATCGCCTGCACGAGACGCGGGACCCCGTGACGGGCCAGGTCGAACTGCTGCGCTGCCCGTTCCAGGTCTTCGGCATAGGATGCGGGCGATCGCCGCAACAGGATTTCGATCGATTTGGCAAAAGCGGCGGCCGATACTTCGCTGGCACAGACACCTGTAACGCCTGACGCAATCAGAGCCGGCAGGTCGCCGACCGGCATCGCCACAACGGGGCAGCCCATCTTGATCGCGTCCGAATAAATTAACGGGATGCTTTCGATGCGCGAAGGCAACAGCACGAAATCGCTCGCTCGCAAAGCAGACTCGGCGGCGCCTTTGGTCAGGAACCCGCCGAGCAAGATGGGGCGACCTGCTCGCTGCAGCGTCGACACTTGCTCTTTGACCAGTTTTTCCAGAGGTCCACCGCCGAAGATGTCGATCCTGCTGATGTTGCGCCAGGCCTCCTCACGCAGCAGGTTCAAAGACTCGAGCAGCAGATCCACTCCCTTGTTGCGATGCCACCTGCCCAGAAACACTAATCGGTACGGCGGCCCATCGGCGAGCAGCTTGTCGCGAGCCGGTGCCAACGACCTCGCGCTCGCGAGGAATTCGACGTCGCGCTGCGCAAGACGCTGCGCTTCTGCCGCGAGCGCCATGCCATCGGCAAAACAAAACTCCGCGTCGCGCAGAATGCGGCCGATCAGCGCACGCAGCAGCGGAATCCGCGCGAGCCCCCAAATGTCGCTCCCCAGCGCCCACACGGAATAAGGCACGCCGAAGCGCCGACTCGCCATCCTGGCCCAGTAACCGGAAGGAAACGCCCACAATGCCAGCACGTGCTGAGCGCCCCCCAACTCCATGGCTTCGCTCAACGCCGACTTGCCGGACTTGAGTACGCGCAGAATTTGCCTGGCGTCGCGAATCCGCCATGGTTTCAGCGTCGATAGCGGCTGTTCCGGCGCCGCATAACGAAATACCTCGATGCGCGTCCCCCGGCGCTCGCGTCTGGTCACCGGACCAGGCGCAATCACACGTACGCACAGATGTTGACCAAGTTCATCGACCAGGTCGCTGACAAACGATCCCGCCGCCTCGCTGCCGTCGCCTGCGATCGGGAACGATGTTGTCACCAACACGCAGACTCCCGTTTTTGTCATGGCTTGCGTGCGATCAAATGGTAGCCGGCCGTCGCCGAGGGCCAGGAGGGAAGCAGCTTTTCAGCAGTCCATGCGAGGCAGTTCGTTGCGAAAATGCAGACCGCGATGACCGGCAGGAGGATCATGGACACGCTGCGCCGCTGCACCGATTCATGCGCGGCGCCGGCCATGGCAATGCAGGCAAGCAACCCGGCAGTCGCGGACGAACCAAGCGAGGGGTCTATCCGTTCCATTGTCAGCCCCGCGTGCTCCATCTCCCGCGCGAGGCCATGCGCCGTAAAGCGCTGATAGTCGTGCGGCTCGTCGTGCATCGGATACAGGAATGGCATCGTCAGCAACAACAAACCTCGCGGCTTGAGCACGCGCGTGATCTCCGCCAGCGCCGCACGGGGTTCGCGGAGATGCTCCACGACTTCCAGGATCACCACGGTATCGATAGCGTTGCCGAGAATCGGCAGCTGTTCGGCATCGGCGAACAAGTGGGGAAACGCGCCGTACCTGTCCTTTCCCGTAATCACACTGTCACAGCCGTAATACGTGCAATGCGCCGGGAGACTGCCTTCAACCCAGCGGTCCGCGCATCCGATGTCCAGGACGATGCCCTGCGCGTGCTGCAGCAGCCGAGTTCCAACTTCGCGGCTGCGAACGTTCAACCACTGCGGATGAAACGGGGTTCGTTCAAGCCAGCGCAGCGATCGACGGAAATCGCGAAGCGCCAAGGATCAGCTCCCTTCCCGCTTGGCGAAGACCAGCGCGGTGATTTGCTCCGAGACCAGTCCGATCAAAAACACGACCACGGATGCGGAAAACAGCAGCACGCTCATGTTGGTGAAGCGGTGCTCGGTGAGAAAAGTGTAGGCGTAGTAGCCGGAGCCAAGCGCGAAAAACCCGGCACTGACCGGCGCGAACAACTTGAGCGGCGAGTACAGCGTCGCGATCTTGAAGATGATGAGGAGAAAGCGGATGCCATCGCGCAGTGGCCGGAGGTGACTGTGGCCAATCCGGGGTTTCACCGGAACGGGGACATACTTGATGGCGTACGCGCTGCGAAAAAACGCCATGGTGATGGTGGTCGGGTAGGAAAATCCGTTCGGCAGCAGATGCAGGAACTCGCGAAATTTTTCTTGCCGCACGGCGCGAAATCCGGAGGTGAGGTCTGCGACCCGAAAGCCGGTCATCCAGCTGGCGAGCCGGTTATACGCGGCATTCGCGAGACCGCGGCCCGCGTTGGCCTGGCCATCCCATCCGCGAGCGCCGACGACCATGTCGTAGCCGGCAGAGAGCGGAACCAGGAGTGCTTCAATCTGGGCCGGGTCGTGCTGACCGTCCGCGTCCATGAACACCAGGATTTCACCGCTGGCGGCGCGAGCGCCGCGCTTGATTGCCGCGCCATTGCCCATCGAGTAGGGCGAGGAAAGCACCATAGCGCCGCACGCTCGGGCAACTGCGGCGGTGTCGTCGGTCGAGCCGTC
>JBKJND010000069.1:0-7559 GCA_046596095.1 Ahniellaceae bacterium
ATCACGGCAGGCGCATGTTCCTGAGCGGCCAGATGCCGCGCGACTTCAAGGCCATCCATCGCCGGCATCACGATGTCGAGGAGCACCACGTCGGCACCGGTGTTCTCAACCAGCGCCAGCGCGGCGAGGCCATCGGCCGCCTCGCCCACGATGACGGCCTCGGGAATGTCAGCCAGCAGCGCCTTCAACCGCTCGCGCGCCAGCGATTCGTCGTCGACGATCAGAACCTTCATCGCAGCCTGCTCATCTCGGCCATTCCTCGAGTTGCAATCATCGTGGCACTACCACTTCGGAGGTGTAGACACTTTTCTCATCATGCACGACCAGACGCGCGGCGTCGCCATAGTGGAAGGCGAGCCGCTGCCGTACGTTGTCGAGCGCGATGCCGTGGCCGGCGCGTATGGATTGTGCGATGGAGGGCCGCGGATTGATGATTTTAAGCGTAATGCTGGTGGCGTCCCCGCGCCCTTCGATCGTGATTTCCCCGCCCTCCGGCAAGGCGCTGATGCCATGATGCACCGCGTTCTCGACCAGCGGCTGCAGCAGCAGCGCAGGCATGGGCGTGGCGAGGGGCAGACCCTCCGTACTCCAGCGCACGCGCAAGCGATCACCTAGACGCAGTCGCTCGATTTCAAGGTATCGACGCACGAGCTCGATCTCATCCCCGAGCGTGCTCAATCGCTCGCCGGGCGCCAGCGCCGCGCGGAACAATTCCGACAGATCTTCCACTGCACGCTCGGCGTCGCGGGGTCGGAGTGGAATCAGACTGGCGATCGTGTTCATGCTGTTGAACAGAAAATGTGGGCGAATGCGCGCCTGCAACGCCACGATTTGCGCGCGCGCCTGGCCACGCTCGTTGCGACGCCATGCGGCAGAGACGTACAGGTAGCGCATCAACACGGTGCTCGCGAGCAGTGCAATCAGCGTATTGCCGATGACGAGTCGCGCGAGGTGCGGCGGCGGCGCCGACGCTGATGCCACGCCCAGCACGATGTTCAGTGAAGGCGCCAGTGGCACCAGCGCGAAGCTCGCGAGCAACGTGGTCAGCGGGAGCACCAGCCACGCACCGATGACTGTGACAGCAGGACCGCGCGTAACCAGCCATGGCCGCAGTTTGCACAAGACGACCACGGCGACCAGCGCAATCCAGATCACAAACGATGTGCCGGCGACGAGCCGGGAGAGCGACCAGTCCGCCCGCGAAGTCGGCGCGAGAAACACGATCAGGAACACGGCTTCGGCAAGCAACACGAACATCGCGACCTGCCGCGCGCTGCAGAACTCCGGCAGCCAGTGGTCACTGCGCTCCGACGTCCAGACCGAAGCGCGCTGCAGGCGCTGGATCAGCTGACGTATCAGGAGAGACGTGGCGTCAACCATGTCGCGAGGTCGTGCACTTCGTCCGCGCTGAGCGAATGCTGCATGGGATAGGTATGCCAGTCGACCTTGAAGCCCGCTTGCGCAAGCCACTCGCGACTGCGTTCTCCGAGCGCCTGCGGCACTACTGGGTCGTGGCTGCCGTGCGCCATGAAGATCGGAACCTCGCGCGCGGCGGCGCCGATTTCCTTGTCGCTGATGCCCGCGAGCGGCAGATAGCACGACAGGGCAATGGTTCCGGCGAGTGGCGCGGTGCGGCGAATGGTGGTCGCCAGGGCGATGGCGCCGCCTTGCGAGAAACCGGCGACGAAGATCTTGTTCGCGGCGATGCCCTGCCCCACTTCGCGTGCAATCAGCTTCTCGACCGTGGCCACCGACTCGCGAACACCGGTTTCGTCTTCGCGGTCCGCGATGCTGGTACCGCGAATGTCGTACCACGCGCGCATGCGCATGCCGTTGTTGACGGTGACCGCGCGCACCGATGCGTGCGGAAACACAAAGCGGATTGCAGGCCAGTCGCGGCGCACCAGCTGAGGGACCAGTGGCTCGAAATCGTGCCCGTCGGCGCCGAGGCCGTGCAGCCAGATCACGCTGTAGGTCGGCTTCGCGCCGGTGACGACTTCAACACCATCGAACATGTATGACCGCGTGCAGCTGAGGTTGCGTCAGGATAGTCGCAACGCCGTGGCTGTTGTAGAGCGGAGCCCCGTTCGACGGGTTCACGACAGACTTCGACAAGCTCAGGACAGGCTAGCTCCGCTGCGTTGCACAACACGATACCTTCGGCATCCAGTCTGCTGCGCGAAAGCCCTGCGCGTAATGCTGTTGCCGTTGTAGAGCCGGTCTATGTCCGGCTGCAGTTCAACGGTGGCGTCAAGCAAGAGCAGCGGCGCATAGCACCGCTCTACCACAACCGTGCGGAGCACCACGAGGTCAGTTGTCGCTGTCAATCTCGATGAGATTGAGGCGACGCTGGTCGGGCAGGCGCAAGGCCAGTGAGTTGTCGATGCGATCGAGTTCGCGGATGCTGGGGCAGAGCTACTTGGCCGCAATTTCGAGCCGGTCTGCGCGTGCTTCCACTCGTGCTTCGATTTCCTTTTCCAGCCCTTGTGCGCGTGATTCGATGGCTTCCAATTTCGCTTCGTCGCCGGACAACGCGGCGCGCACCGCGCTCGCCGCCATCTCGCCTGCGATTGCCGGCACCATTTGCGCAATGAGTTTGCCGGCGAACGCAGCATCTTCGTCTTCTGCCCAGTCGCGCGTCGTTTGCGTGGAGCGGATTCGCCGCTCCCATTGGCGTGAATGCTGCTTGAGCTCCTGCTGCAAAGCATCGAGCTTGGCGCTATCGCCACCAAGGTGCGTGATGACCAGCCCAATCGCCTCGGCCGCGATCGCCACGCCTTCCAGCGCAACGGTTCGTATGCGCGGCGCCAAGGCACGCACTTCGGCCTCGAAGCGCAGGATGCGCGCGCGGTCTTCGGCGCTCAAGCGCTGCTCGCGATTGTCGAGCCACAGTCGCCCATCAACGAATTCAACGCGGCGCGGGCTGCCGTCGTCGCGCGTCAACTCAAGCCGGTTCGGATGCAAGGTAAGGTCGAACTCGCTCTCGGCATCGCAACTGTTGAGCGTGCGGCCGTAGGCAAACGGAGTGGCGGCGAGCAGCACCGTGGCGAAGAAGAGCGTACGCAGAAACATGACGGCCTCGCGAGTTGACGGGTGATTCCTGGCCACAACATACGCGGACATCCCTGTCGCGCGCATGTGCAGCACGTCACCGTGACCTTCAGCCTGCTGCGTCACTCCGGAGGCAGCGCGCGAAGAAGCGTTCGGTGGTGCGCAGGCGGTGCAGCTGGTTGGTGCCGAGCAGGCCATGCTTGGCGCCGGGATAGGTCATGAGATCGAACTCGCGACCCCGCGCCTGCAGCGCCGACATGAGTCCGGTGGTGTTGGAGAACAGCACGTTGTCGTCGGCCATGCCGTGCACCAGCAGCAAGGGCGACGTCATCCCATCGATGTGTTCCAGCACGCGCGCTTTTGCGTAGCCTTCGACGTTGGCGTCGGGCAGATCCATGTAGCGCTCGGTGTAGTGCGTGTCGTAGAGCGCCCAGTCGGTGACCGGCGCGCCGGCGGCGCCGCAAGCGTAACGGTCGCTGGCTCGGCCGAGCAGCATCAGCGTCATGTAGCCGCCGTTCGACCAGCCGTGGACGCCGATGCGTTTCGCGTCGACCCACGGCTGTGCCACGAGCCAATCGAGGCCTCGAAGTTGGTCTGCCACCTCGACTGTTCCCTGCTTTCCGTACAGCGCCGCGCCAAACTTCGCGCCACGTCGAGGCGTGCCGCGATTGTCGAGCGAGAACACGAGGTATCCCTGTTGCGCAAGATACTGGTTGAACCAGTGATCGGCGCGCCCCGGCCACGCCTCCAGCACGGTTTGTGCGGCCGGACCGCCGTACACATACACGACGACGGGATAACGCTTGCTCGCTTCAAAACCGGGGGGCTTGATCAGGCTGTAGTGCAGGTTGGTCTTGCCGTCCGCAGCGGATAGCGTGCCGAACTCCGTTGGCCGATGCGCGCCGCGGAACTTCGCGTAGGGGTGCGCGGCATCGTCGAGTCGATTGTCCAGTAGCGAAGCGATGCGCGTGCCATCGGCCCGATGCAGATCGAGCTGCGGCGGCGTTGTCGTGTTCGACCAGCGGTCGACATACACACTGGCGTTGTCGGCGAATTCGACGAAGTGCTGCCCGGGTTGCGAGGTCAACTTCTCAATCTCGCCACCGTCCAGCGACACGCGATAAAGGTGGCGCTCGCGCGGGTTGTCGCGCGCGGCGGTGAAGTACACGAGTTTTTTTGCCTCGTCGACCGCGTCGATTGCGTCCACGCTCCAGTCGCCCGAGGTCAACGCACGCGCGTGGCTTCCGTCGGCACCAAACACGAAGGCATGCTGGAAGCTGCTGCGCTCGGAACTCCACACGATGCGGCCATCGTCGAGAAAATTGAGGTCGTCGCTCAGCGGCACCCAGGTGTCGCTGGTCTCACGCAGCAGCGTGCGTTGCTTGTCGCTTTCCAGATCCACTTCGATCAGGTCAAGCTTGCGCTGACGGCGGTCCTGGCGCTGAAAAGTCAGGTGCCTCGCATCACGCCAATCGACGCGCGCGAGATAAATGTCGCGCTCCGAACCGAGGTCGACCGCGCGGCGCGGAGCCAGTGCTGCCCTCTCTTTTCCGATCATCTGCACAAACAGCTCGATAGCCACGTTGGGATCGCCCGCCGCCGGATAACGCTGTTGCACCACCTCGGTGCGATCCGGGTAAATCTCGAAGCGCTTTTGCACCGGCACCGCGCTTTCATCGATTCGAGCGTAGGCAATCGCGGAGTCGTCTGGCGCCCACCAATAACCCGAGTGTCGGGCCATTTCCTCATCGGCGACGAATTCGGCGACGCCATTGCCGATCACATCAGAACCGTCGCGGGTCAGTTGCGTCGCGCGTCCGCTTGCGAGCTCGATGACCCACACGTTGCGGGCACGCACGAAACTGACGAAGCCGCCCTTCGGCGAAACCTTGGGATCGGTGACCGCACCTTCGCCGTGCGTCAGCTGGCGAACTGCCTTGTTGGTGCCGGCATCAAGGTCGAACCAGTACAACTCGCCGCCGAGCGGAAACAGCAGGTGCCTGGAGTCAGGTGCCCAGTGGTAATCGACGATGCCTGTCTGACCGGCGATGCGTTGGCGCTCGCGGCGCGCCTTTTCCTCATCCGACAAGGTCTCTTTCGCGGCCGCCAAAACATCGTCGGCATTGACCAGCCTTGTGGTGGTTCCCGCCGCCACGTTGAAGGCCCAGAGATCGAGCCGATTGCGATCGGCGTCGCGCCCGCGCAGAAACGTGACGCGACTGCCGTCCGGAGCAACCTTCGGCACCGCGAGCGTCGGGCCCGACAGGGACTTGTCGCCAGCGATGGCTTCAAGCGTGAGTTTCTCGGCGCCAATTTGAGCGCTCATGAGCAACAAGATTCCGGCGGCAACATATCGCATGGGTTCATTCCTGGCGTCGAGCGCGCGTCAGGTCGCGGCGGCAGGATTGGCCGGCGCGTTGAACAAATTGCGCCGCTGCTCTTCGGTGAAATTGGTGCCCGGCGTTGGGAAATCGGCGGCGAGCGCATATGCACGCTCCGTTGCGGGTCGCGCCCTGATCGCGCCGAACCAGCGCCGCACGTTGGGAAAATCGGCGAGATCCATCTGCTGTCGCGTGTGCGCCACGATCCACGGATAACATGCCATATCGGCGATCGTGTAGTCCGCGTCGACGATGAACTCGCGCTCAGCGAGGCGACGATCAAGTACACCGTATAGCCGTGCGGTCTCGCGCACGTAGCGTTCGATGGCGTAGGGGATTTTCTCCGGTGCGTACACGTTGAAGTGATGGTTCTGACCCGCCATGGGACCGAGTCCCGACATCTGCCAGAACAGCCACTCGAGCGCAGCCGCGCGCGCGCGCGGCTCGGTCGACAGGAACTGCTGCGTCTTCTCGGCGAGATAGACAAGGATCGCTCCCGACTCGAACACGCTGATCGGTGCGCCTTTGTCCGCGGGCGCATGGTCGACGATGGCCGGCATGCGGTTGTTGGGCGCGATCTTGAGGAACTCGGGCTTGAACTGATCGCCGGCGCCGATGTTGACGCGCTCGATCCGGTACGGAAGCCGGGTTTCTTCCAGAAACATCGTGACCTTGTGTCCGTTCGGCGTCGGCCAGTAATGCAGCTCGATCATGTCGCCCATCCGCAATCACGAAGCCCCAAGGATAACGAAACGCGTTGCGCCAACCCGTTAAGCTCCTCTCCCTCGGTCCTCCCCCGGAGGGGGCGGGATGAAGTGGGCACAAGCGCTAGGTGAGATAGCCGCCGTCGACGGGAATGCTGGCGCCGGTGATGTAGCTGGCGGCGTCGGAGACGAGCAGCAACACCAGTGGCGCGATCTCCTCCGGCTGCGCGGCGCGCGCGAGCGGAATCTGCCGCAGCAAGGGTTTCAGGATCGCCTCGTTGGAGGTGAGCGCGCTCGCGAATTTCGTCTCGGTGAGGCCGGGCAGCACGGCGTTGACGCGAATGCCGTGCGGTGCGCATTCGCGCGCGAAGCTCTCGGTGAAACTGACAATGCCGGCCTTCGTCATCGAGTACACGCCCTGCCCCGGCGCCGCACGCCGTGCGTTGACCGATGCGATGTTGACGATGGCACAGCGCCCTTGCCCTCGCGTGCGCATGCGGCGCGCGGCCTGCACGCTGCACCAGAAGTAGCCGCGCAGATTGACGTCGACGGTCTTGGTGTAAGCGTCGAGATCCATGTCGAGCATCGGCCCGAAGTAAGGATTCGCCGCAGCGTTGTTGATGAGGATGTCGGGCGTGCGTCCGCGCGCGTCGAGGTCCGCGAACGCGGCCTCGATCATCGCCACGTCGCCGACGTGCAGCGCCAGCGCTTCGGCGCTGCCGCCGGCGCCGCGCAACGATGCGGCCATGGTTTCGCAATCAGCCAGACGCCGGCTGCTGACGACGACGTGCGCACCGTGCGCCGCGAGCACGCGAGCGATGGCGGCGCCAATGCCGCGCGAAGCGCCGGTCACGAGCGCAGTGCGGCCCGTCAGATCAAACATCGAGGGACTGGCAAGAGGTATCGACATCACAGGACTCGCAGGCGGCGGTAAGCTCACTGCGAGCATGGGGGGAACGATCGCATGGCGCAACGCAATGTCTTGATCACCGGCGCCGGCAGCGGCATCGGCCGCGCGCTGGCTGAGCGCTACGCCGCGGCGGGATGCGCGGTGGCGTGCGCCGACATCAATCTCGACCGTGCGCAGGAAACGGTCACGCAGCTCGTGGGGTCGGGGCATTCCGCGCACGCGGTCGACGTCGGCAGCGACGCCTCGTTCGACGCATTTGCGGCAATCATCAATGCGCGCACGCCAACGCTTGATGTGCTGGTCAACAATGCGGGCATCGCCAGCGGCGGTTCGATGCTTGAAGCCGAGATGAGTGAATGGCGCGAACTGCTGGAAATAGATCTGCTGAGTGTGGTGCGCGGTTGCCGCGCGTTCCTGCCGGGCATGCTCGCGGCGGGACGCGGTCAGATCATCAGCACGGCGTCGTTCGCGGGGCTGGCGGGCGCGCCGGGCATCATGACGTACGGCGTCGCC
>JBKJND010000303.1:0-7010 GCA_046596095.1 Ahniellaceae bacterium
GGTCGCCGGGCCACGTATGCACAATCTGCACCGCGATATTCAGGTCGGTCAAGTTCGCACCAGCGGCGATGACCAGCTCGTCGGTCGCGCCCGTCGGATTGTTGTCGGGAATGGCGAGTGCCGGAGTCCGGCAGAATTCCGCCGCGGTCGTAAACGAGAACACGGTGCTGTTCTGCCCCACGCCGCACTGGTTGGTGGCCCGCACGCGCCAGAAAATCTGCGTGGACGCCGGCAGCGTCACCGGTGAAACAAGTGATGTGCCCACTGCCACCTGGGTGAAGAGCAGCGTGCCAAACCCAGAACTCGTCGACGCTTCAACCACATAGCCTTGAGCCTGTGCCGCGGCGGTCCAGGTGAAGGTCGGTTGTGTCGGGACGCCCACGGCGGCGTTGGCGGGTGCGGTGAGTGTCGGTGCCGGTGCGGCCGCGGTTGCGACATCCAGTATCACGGCGCGATCCTTGACGATGGCGCCAGAGGTGCCACGGACCGTGATGATCCGGTCGCCGGGTGCGGTCGCGTTCGTCGCGGACAACTGCAGCGTAGACGTGCCGGACGGAATCACGACCGGTGGCGTAAACGTGCCCGCAATGCCGGTCGGCGGCGGCGACGCGAAGGTCAGGGCCACCGGAGTCGTGTATCCGTTGACGGAACCGACGTTGACGGTAACCGGTGGGGCGTTGGTAGGCGCTGGCGTGTTCGCGCACACCGCGACCTCTGACGGAGTCGTCGCAAGGCTGAAACTCGGCGTGCCGCATTCGGCATGTCGAAACGCCACCGCGCGGTTGGTGCGGGCGCTGCCGAGCGCGTAGTTGCCGACGAACCAGAACGTGCAGCCGTCGACCGGATCCACGCCCATGTCGTTGTAATCGCCCCAGCGTTCGCCCGAGACCGAGCCGGTGCCCGCGACGATCTCGGTTTCCGGTGCGGTCATGACGCCCGCGGCGTCTCCCTGCAGCCGGCCCGTGTAGCGCAAGCCGGCGAAGATGCCCGGAGCTTGGCGCACGGTGTTGTACGCCAGCGCGATGTTGCCGGACGAATCGATGTTCGACGCAGCCATCCAGCGATCCGCCTGTTCGGCCGGCGTCCCGTCCGACGGGGCAAAGGTGCCGACCTGGTGCAGGGCCCACGCACTCAGCCCATTCGGCGCGGAGTCTCCGAAGCCGTCGGCAAAAAGGAAGTTGGCGTTGCGCTGGCGTCGCAGCTCGAACCAGCGCAGGGCGCCAGTGTCGTCTGGAAACGTCGAGCCCGCGCCCAGGAACAGGTCGGTCACGAGGTTGCCGACGAGGGCCTCGTACGCGCCGAGGTTGCGATAGGCCAGTCGATGCATGACTGTCTCGCGCAGCGGGTCGAGTTTTTGCGCGCTCGGTTGCGGGAAGGCATTGAATGCCGCCAGTCCGTTGAGATTCGAGCTGAATTCCGGCATCGGAATGCTGATGGGGCCGGTGATCGAAGAATTCGCCGGGGTCGTCCAGTCGACGCGGAACTCGAAGAGTTCAAGAAAGTCCTGAGTCGGATTGTTCGAGCCGGCGTTATGCGACTCGTCGTCGCGGTGGCGCATGAAGAACGCGGGCGAACCGGTCGGCGGCAGGTCCGTGCCGCTGAGATCCGCCGGCTGGGTCATCTGGAAACCGAAGCCGGCGAGATTGGGAATGGTCAGGCGCTGCAACGTGGCCGCCTGGCCCGCGAGCATGCGCAGGCGATCCATGGCGTAGAAAGGACGCTGACCGCCGGTGCCGTTTTCGTTGGCCCCGATGAAATACGCATCCGGCCAGAGGCCGTACTTGGGATAGTCGGGAAACGAGGGCAACTGGAACGCATAACGTGTCCAGGTCACGGTGCCGGAAAGGTCGGCGACGTCGCTGAGATAGACGCAGAGGCTGCGTCCCGCCGTGGTCGAGAATTCAGTGATCAGCCAACGGTTCGCCAATTCGTCGAACAACACGACGGGGTCGCCGAGGCCGGAAGCGCACGCGCCCCCACCCGCGTTGTTGAGGCTAGAGATCAGCGTCGGGCCGATGATCTGGGCGCCGGTGGTCTTGTTGTACGCCGCGAAATTGCCGCCGCCCGAGCCATTGATCGCGGCGACGAATTGCAGCGTGCCGATGTCGCCCGTGGGATCGTTGGGTTGGGCGCCGCTGCCCAGCACGTTGATGTTGACCAGCGGCGTGGTGAAGCCACCGCCTTGTGCCGCCGAGGGCTGGTGAGAGCGTTGCTGATCCACGAGTGGGTCGGTCGCTGCTGTCCTGTTCACGGGAACGGGAATGGGCGCATTCGGGTCGCCGTAAAACTGGCGCGGGATCTCGACGATAGGATCGCCGGGCTTCCACGCCGGCACGCGCGGCAGCAGCCGCATGTCTACCGTCAGGCGCGTGGGGCTGACTGGCGCACTCACCCATTCGGCTCCACGCGTGACCGCGATGTCACCAGGATTCCGGGAGGGGTCACCCTGCGCGCATAGCGGCATGGCGGCAGCGCACAGCGTGATAGCGATGGCGCGCGTGAAAAAAACCTTCGCGCCGCGAGGCTGCTTTGCGTATGCCATGGTGCCCTCGATTTCGATGGGTGCGGAGTGGCCCAAGCAGGCTAGCCTCCTAGTTGAACGGTAGATTAACGCCTTTGCCCCGGACCCGCACCTTCGTACAAGACCCGTATGGCTTATCTGGAAGCAGGGGCGGCCGCATCCTGATCCAGCAGGATGACCGGACTCAGTTGAATGCTGCCTCGCGTCCTGGCGACGATTCGTTTCGCTCCGCCACCGCGCGTGAATTGAAACCTCGTGTCTCCATGTTCCGGGCGGTGAATTTCACCTTCCTTCCAATCCTCGGTGATCACGATGCCTCGACTCCCTTCGAGATCGATCACGTAGTCCCCGTGCGTCGGAACGCCGAGTTCGATGTTTCCAGAAGCGCTAGAGAGTGACGTATCGCCGCCGAGTGCCGAACTCATCTGGCGCGCGTAAATGTTGCCACTCGATGAACGCAGGTCGAGCGTCGCCGCGGAGGACACGGAGAGCTTGCCGGACGTGGTCAACGCCTTCACCGGGCCCTGCGCCCGGCGCACTTCGAGGGTGCCTGCACCGGTTTCGGCGTCGATCGACGCGCCGCGCTGGACGAAAACCACGAGATCGACGCGCCCTCGAGTGAAATCCACGGGCGATTCCGGATCGTCGCCTGCGTAACGCACTTCGAACTCGATCTGCTCGGGACCTTTTCGCACATCGAAAACAGGTTCGCGACCCGGGCGACCGATGCGCTGAATCACCGAGGTTACGCCGAGCTCATGCTCGTCGCTCATGCGTACTCGCAGGTCTCCGTAGCGGTTGACGAGCCGCACGCTGCGCAGCTTGCCATCGACGCGGTAGGCCTCCTTGCGGCGGATGATTTCGTAATCCGCCGGAGCCGCGCCTTCCGGGGCGCTCCTTGCCGTCTGCGGTTCCATCGGGGAGACGCAACCGGACAGGGCCAGGGTCAACAGAAGTCCACCCACCCATCGCAGGCCTGCAGTATCGGCCGGCGCGCGGGCGAGAACCTGGAGCGGCGACAATCGCATCTGCATTAGCTGTTTCTCTCGGGCGTATGAGCAGATTATAAAGGCGCGATGGCTTTCCCAGAATCTTGTCTCGATGTCTTCGGGCCGCGGGTTTTGCATGGTTCCGCCGAGCCTTTGGCCGACTGTTGACATCGGCACAAGTGCGCCCCAGCCTGCGGCTCGTTACCCGGAGGATCGCCATGACCCTGCAAGCGCGCGGTACGTTTACCGTCACCATCACGCCGCAGCCGCACGTCGACGGCGTGGGCAACGCGAGCATCGTGCGCATGGCCTTGCAGAAGCTTTTCGCTGGCGGACTTGCAGGTATCGCCCAAGGCCAGATGCTTGCGGTTCGAACGGAGACGCAAGGCTCGGCGGGCTACGTGGCGATGGACCATTTCACGGGTATGGTCGATGGCCGCCATGGCGGCTTTTCGCTGCAGCACAGCGGCACCATGACTCGCGGAACGCCATCTCTCAGCGTCACGATAATTCCCGACTCAGGTACCGACGAACTTGTCGGCATTGCCGGTTCCCTGGCCATCGACATTCGTGATGGTCAGCACTTCTACGACCTGGCCTACACGCTGCCGCAAATCGGTTGAAACGTCGTCGGTTTGGCGACTACTCGAAGCCGTTGGTGAAAATAATCGCGGACGGCGCATTCGGCGCGGGCAGGACGAGTAGCGTGGCCGAGCGCGCAGGCACGTTGTCGAGCGTGAGCGTGTTGCCGTTGAGCGCGCCGGTTCCAACCTGCGAGACTGGCATCGCCGCGTCGAATCGGAACACCCGATAGTTGCCCTGGAGCGCGGCGGACAGATTCACCACGATCTCGCGCGACGCGGTAGCGCGATTGAACAGCGCGACGTACAAACGTTGCCCTACGGTTTCCACCGCGTACACGCCGACATCGGCCTGGATGCTTGAAGTTGCCGCGAGCGCGCGCCCGACCACGCGCGTGTTGGTCGCGTCGTAGTCGAGAAATAGGCGGAATGCGCGCTCGGCGAGCGAGCCCACTTCGGGCGCGACCCAACGCGTTGCGATGTCGACGCCTTCGCGACCAAAGATGGCGAGTGCTTCGGCTTGTGCCAGTGCGCCCGATGCGCCGTTATCCGGTCCCCACTTGTATTCGGTCAGCGCGAACTTGGTGCCGGGACAACGCGCATCGATCCATGCGCGCACGCGCGGAATGAGCTGTGGCCGCGAGCCGTCTGCGCCGACCCACGACTCGGCCACGTACGTCGGATCGTAAAGCTCGCGGAGCGAGCGCAAGCGACGCGCCGAGTCGGCCGCGCTCTCGCTGTCGGACGCGCCACCGAGACCCGCGACGTTGCCTTGCGGGTAGTAATGCAGGTCAAGCGTGTCGATACGGCGCGCGCCACCCGGCAGTGGATTCGCGCACATTTGTTGCAGATACCACTCGACAAACGGCAGGCCGCCGTGCGCCTGCCGATCGGGTCCGTCGATGCAGCTGGGCCCTGTGGCAGCGTCGCTCGCCGAGGTGAAGAGATCGCACCATCCCCAGGTCACCGGCCCCATCACCTGCGCCTGCGGGTCGGCAGCTTTGATGGCGCCCGCGTAGTCGCGGCTGCGCGTCCAGATCTCATCGTAGGTCGGCGGCGCGGGATGCACGTCGCGGTGCGTCGAGTTCCACAGCATCGCTTCGTTGTCGAGTGCGTAGTAACGCACGCCGCCGGCGTTCGCCGCGCCGTGCCGACTCACCAGATGCGCGACCCACGCCTGCGCCGATGCGGCTTGTACTGCAAACGAGGTATCGAGCGGATCGTTGCCAACGATGCGACCGTTGACGCAGAACCCGGTGTTGTTGACGACGTTGGCGCACGCCCCATTGCCTGCGTCCGCCGAACACCAGAACGGCGGTGGGTTGTAGATCGCACACTCGTTCGAGTCCTGCGGCCCGTACAGCGCGACCGAATATCCCCAGCGCTTGACGCGATCGCCGCGCGGCAGCCAGCCGATGGTCGGTATCGTGATCAACGCCTCGCCGCCTTGCGCGCGCGTGCTGGCAACGAAGCGATTGGCGCCCGAGTCGTTGGGAAGATTCTGGCCATTGCCATCGGCAATGTTCTGGAAGAAGTAATCGAACGCGGTGTTGTGCGAATCGCTTTGCCAGTTGTAACGCGTGGTCGAATTGCCGCCCCAGCGCCTGAGCGGATACCGGAGGTCCGCGTGCTGCGCGTCGCTGCCGAAGTTGACGCCGTAGATCTCCGGCTTGACCTCGCCGAGCACGCTGCCGAGTTGCACGGTGGCCGTAACCACCACGGCGCCGTGCGGCGCACGCCCGGCTGCCTGCGCATCTGCGCACACCGCGAGCGCAATGCCTGTCGCCAGAGCGCTCAGCCGCTTCAATTTTGTTCGTCGCGTGCGCATGTTCGGCTGCTGTCCAGCACTCCCGCCTGCCTTCCAAGACTAGCCCTTTCGCCAGCGGCTGTCTGCGACGCACCACTCTGCGAACGCGCGCAGAATACTTGTGCGTCGGCCGCTAGAAGCGCCAGTCGGCGGCGAGGATGAAGTTGCGGCCGGGTTCGTCGAGGCCCGAGCCGTGCTCGCGATAGCGATGATCGCCGAGATTTTCGACGCGTAGGGAAAGATCGAGATCAAGCGTCAGCGCGAACGAGGCGCGCGCGTTCCACGTCACCCAGCCACCGGTTCCCTCGGGGTCGATGCGGGGATCGACGCGGTCGCGCGGCGACAAACGATCCTGACCGGTCGCGTAGAACGCATAAGCCTCAAGATTCCACCTCGCGTGAGGCTGCCAGCGCACCCCCGCCTTGCCGTAGAGCGGAGGCACTCGGTCGGCAGGATCAGTGGCGCCACCAAGCGTTTCTTCACCGCGCGTGTACGTCGCGGTCGCGTAGACATCCAGGTCGTCGCTCAGGTGTCCTTTGATGCCGGCCTCCATGCCGTACAGAGTTTGTCTTGTGACGTTGCGGTTCTGCACGATGAGACGACCGCTCGCGGTGCGATCGCCGGTCAGCACGGCGGTGATCTTGTCGGTGTAGCGCGACCGGAACACCAGCGCTTCGCCCGACCACATGTCAC
Organism: Ahniellaceae bacterium; assembly: GCA_046596095.1. Classification (GTDB taxonomy): domain Bacteria; phylum Pseudomonadota; class Gammaproteobacteria; order Xanthomonadales; family Ahniellaceae; genus JBBQNY01. The sequence continues at coordinate 6,592 of JBKJND010000303.1, forward strand.
CAGCGAATTTGAAACCTGCATCAAACGTCAGCACGGTTTCGGGTTCGAGAGCGGCATTCGGAATTGAAAAACGGTTACTGGGCCGATCGCCGAATACACCGAGATCGAACACGTTGGGCGCGCGAAAGCCGCGGCCCGCGTTGGCAACGAAGTGCCACTCGTTTGCGCTCGTCGGCGCGCTGATGAGCCAGTTGACTCCAACATTGCCGGAGACATCCCTGGCTTCGACGTCGACACCGATCGCGCCAGTGGCGGGCGGCAAGCGCGTCATCACGTCGGAATAGCGCAAGCCGCCGCTGAGGTCGAGGCGTTCGCCAATTTGCCAGTCGTGCGTTGCAAACACACCGAACTGCCTCATCGTCGAGCCGTTCGGAAATCGCGGTGCCCGCGTGCTGACCACGCCGGTGTTGATGTTGGTG
>JBKJND010000350.1:0-4218 GCA_046596095.1 Ahniellaceae bacterium
GGCGTCCCGCTGCGTTTCATCGGCGGCTGCGGCGTATTCCCACTCGATCCACGTGGGCAAGCGCGCACCTTGCGCCGCGCAATACGCTTGCGCCGCGAACCAGCTGACTTGCACCACCGGTTGTGCGAGCAGGGCTTGTGGCTCAAGCGTAGTAGGACCCGCCCAGTGCGACAGATAACGGGCTTCGGCGAACACGCGGGCAACGCGATCGCGGCGCCAGTCAGGATGAGCCCAGACGAACTCCAGGAACTCGGCGTTGGTCACCGGTCTGCGCATCAGTGCGAATGGCGCGATGCGCGTGTCGCCCTTGCTGTCCTCGTATTTCAACGCGGTGCGGAAATTGCCGCCGGGTAGCTCCGCGTACTCGGCGTTGCTGGCCCCGACCGCCGCGAACGGCAGGACCAGCAACAGCAGGGCGGCAAAACCGCGCATTACCTAATGGCTTGCCGATGCGTTGACGGGTGGCGCAGCGCGTGCAGCCGCTGCTTCGACATTGGTGACGTGCCCGCCCGGATTACCCCAGCTATTGAGCACGTAGGTCGCGATGTTGGCGACCTCATCGTCGGTGAGCTGGCTCATCGGCGGCATGACCGAGTTGTATTCGGTCCCGTTGACGGTCACCGGGCCTTGCATCCCGTGCAGGATGATCGAGGCCATGCGCTTGGGATCGGCGGCGATGTAATCGGATTTCGCCAGCGGCGGAAATACGCCGGCCAGGCCTTCACCGGTGTTCTGATGACAGGCAGAACACGTGCCCGCGAACAACGCCTGGCCTGCTTTGACTTGCGCCTCCACCGTGAGCTCGCCGGACTGCGCTGCGGTGGCCGCCGTCGCGACGGCCGCAAGGCTCGGCGCAGCGCGGTCGCCGATGTACATCTCATCGACTTCCTTGCCGGAATAAATGGCCTTGTTCTCCGGGCCTTCGGCCTTGAGGATCGCCAGCGCGCCCTTGTTGAAGGCGCGGAAAATCGAGTGATCGACGATCACGTAACTGCCGGGCACTTCGAGATGGAACTCCATCATCGCCGCGCCGCCTGATGGAATGAGCGTGGTCTGCACGTTCTCCTGGAAGTGCGAGCCGCCCTCGTACCAGACCTTGTCGAAAATCTCACCGATCACGTGGAAACTCGACACCAGATTCGGGCCGCCGTTGCCGACGTACAGTCGCACGGTCTCGCCGACCTTGGCCGTCAACGCCTTGTCGCCCGTCAGCGAACCTTCCATACCGTTGAAGAGAACGTAGGTCGGGTTCTCGTCGATGCCTTTCTGCATGTCGAAACCCTGATGGCCTTTCTCGCGGTACTTGCCGGCGGTGTAGAAATCGCCCTGCATCACGTAGTACTCGCGGTCGACCTTCGGCAGACCAGCCGGCGGCTCGACCAGGATCAGCCCGTACATGCCGTTGGCAACGTGCATACCGACCGGCGCGGTGGCGCAGTGATAGACGTAGAGACCGGCGTTGAGCGCCTTGAAGGTAAATTGCGAGCTGTGCCCTGGCGCGGTAAAGCTTGAGGCCGCGCCGCCGCCCGGCCCGGTCACGCCGTGCAGGTCGATGTTGTGCGGCATTTTCGAGTCGGGCATGTTGTTGAGATGGAACTCGACGGTGTCGCCCTGGCGCACGCGGATGAAACTGCCCGGCACGGTGCCGCCAAACGTCCAGAAAGTGTAGGTGACGCCCTCGGAGATCGGCATCTCCTTTTCGATGACGTCAAGTTCCACGATGACTTTCGCGGGCGCGGTGCGTCCAGTCGCGGGCGGCACCAGTGGCGGCAGCGTCAACACCGCTTTGACCGGTTCGCCCTGCGGTGGACCGAAATCGCCCTTGGCCGAGCCCCCGGTGTCTTTCATCACGACGGGGTTGGGTTCGACCTCCTGGTAGTAGTCACGCCCGCAACCGCTGACGGCGAACGCGGCGAGCAAAGTCGCGGCGGCGAGAGCGTGGGAACGGGTCATGAGTTTCATCACGGATTCCTTGGGTGGTTGCGGGATTAGCCTGTCACTGGGGCAGTGACAGGCGCGTTGTCATGGACCGTAACGGGTCAACGGAGGAGGCCCCATGATCCAGATCAAGTTATGCGCAGGTTGCGGTCTGCGTGCTCTTGCCGCCGTCGGAATGTCATCGACTTGATCGGGATCAATGCGGGGATCGCCTCTGGCGTCGAGGATGACGGCATTCCCGCAGGAGCCGTCATGAGGCATCAACTCTGTCTGCTTTACGCCGTCGCCGTGCTGGCGCCGGTCTCCGTCGTGGCCGCGGATACGACCACCGTCGCCCCTCCGATCGCGTTCGAATGGAATGCGCGCCTCCGCCACGAGGCGGTCGACGACGACGCGTTCGCGGATCGCGCCGATGCCACCACGCTGCGCCTGCGCGCAGGTTTGCGCGCGCACTGTGGCAACGGCTTTTCTGCGCTGGTCGAAGGCGAGGGGATCGCAGCTGGGGGTGACTTCAACAGCGGCGCGAATGGACGCACCACGTATCCCGCAATCGTCGATCCGGAGGGCATCGAATTGAACCAGGCCTGGGTGGGCTGGAAGGGTGAGCATGCGGACTCGATCCTCGGCCGCCAGCGACTGCTGTTCGACAACCAGCGCTGGGTTGGCAACAGCGGCTGGCGACAGAACGAGCAGACCTTCGACGCGGCAGCGTTGCAGTGGCAGCCACGGGCGTGGTCGTCGTTGGCCGTGCGCTACGCCTGGGTTGACCGCGTGCACCGCGTCAGCAGCGACGACGCGATCGATCCGCGCGCGCGCGAACGCGACCTCAGCACGCACCTTTTCAACCTCGCGTGGAAACGCGACGCGCATCAGTTGACGGGCTACGCCTACCTGCATGAGGATCTCGACGTCGTTGCTGCATCCACTGCGACTTACGGTTTGCGCTGGACCGGCTCGCGCCTGCGCGACGGCGATGGTTGGGGCTGGACGCTCGAGGCTGCGCAGCAGCGCGAGCATGCCGGCAATCCACTGTCCTTCGAGCACGACTACTGGCTCGTCGAGCCGACCTTCACCTCGCGTGGCATCACCTGGCGTGCCGGTTGGGAACACCTCGGCGGTGATGGCACACACGCCTTGCAGGCGCCGCTGGGCACGCTGCACGCATTCAACGGCTGGGCCGACAAATTCCTCGTCACGCCAGCGGGCGGCCTCGAAGATCGCTGGCTCGGCGCCGGCGGCAAATTCGGGCGCGGTGCGTATGCAGGCGCGTTCAACTGGAACGTCGCGTGGCACGACTACCGCGCCGATCGCGGCTCGCGTTACGGCACCGAATGGAACGCCTCGCTCGGCTTCCCGCTGCGCGAAGGCCTGACCGCCCTAATCAAATTCGCCGACTACCGCAGCGACGGTTTCGCGCGCGATACCGGCAAGTGGTGGCTGCAACTGGAGTGGGTGCACTAAGCGAAGGTCTGAATAACTCCTCATCCCCGTAGCGCTTCGCACTCTTCTTCTTCGTTGCCCTGTCGCGCAGCCAACGTTCGGGCAGGCTACTTTTTCTGCAGCGGACGACATGCATCCGCACTTGACCTGGGTCAGGGTGACGCGTGATCACGCATGGTCTTCTGTCGCGCCGCAATCTGGAGCGATCAAAATGCTTAGCTTGGAGTTCTCGGAATTCGAGATGCAGTGCTACAGCGGTGTCACAAAATCGCTGCATGCCGCCGGAATAGCGGGCAGTGCCCCTGCGGCCATCGACTCGTCAGCCGACCCTACTGATGCAGCTGGTGTCGCGACCATATCGCGTTGCTGCAGTTGATCTTGTCGTCAGCACCGTCCGCTTTCGGCCGAGGCTGTGTGAAAACACGTTGAGTCGCTCAAAGGCTGATCGTTTCCAGCAAATTTGACGCGCGTGCGTTCACTTCTGAGAACCTCAAGGCAAATTAATTTGCAGAATAGGTCGTACGCGAGTTGCCTCTGGAGTTTTCACACAGCCTCGGCCATGAGCAGCCGTTCGCACTCGGCTCCGCAGAGGAGCCGAAAAGGCTGTCTAGGAAACACGGGGCGATTCAAAGTTATCGGCCTAGCTGTCGCGGTGACCGACACGCACGCAACCAGTCATGGTTCTCTGTGCAACGGGGCAGCATGTTGGCGGTTGGCGGTTAGCGGGCGCGCACGCTGACATGATTGGACTCTAAGCTCTAGCGGTGGTGCTCCGCGGCTCATAGAGGCCGCGCAAGTTTGTTGGCCACTGCGGCCTTGTTTTGGCCAATCGGGTCGAAG
>JBKJND010000366.1:0-3271 GCA_046596095.1 Ahniellaceae bacterium
CCGGCCCGCTGGGCGTGATTGTGCTCGCGAGCAATGTTCGCTCGCTACGCGAGCCGCCTTCACTGCGCTCGGTCGCATGCACGCCCAATCACCCCGGAGGGAGAGGGGCGACAGTTGGCGAGCGGAAAACATGAAATCAAAAGCAGTGATTGATCCCGCACGATGCGCCGCCGCAGTACTCCTGGCATTGATCGTTTCCGGTTGCGCCGGCAACCGCGTGGTTTCGCGCGCGCCCGAGGCGATCGAGGCGGCCCAAAGCCAGCGCCAGCAAGCGGTTGCTGCCATCCGCAACTTCTCGTTCGCAGGGCGCGTGGCGGTGAGCAACGGGCACGACGGCGGCTCCGCACAAATCGAATGGCAACAGGAAGGCGCACGTGCCGACATCACGTTGCGCGCGCCGGTCACGGGCCAGACCTGGCGTCTGGTAGGCGATGACGGCAACGGCTGGCAGTTGCAGGGCACTCGCGCGGGCGGCGCTCAGGGCGATGATGCGGAAAGCTTGCTGCTACGCGAAACCGGTTGGCGCTTGCCGTTCGCGGCGCTGCGGCAGTGGCTTTTTGGCCTCGCGCATGCGTCAGGTGACCGGGTCGAGTTGCGCGACAACGGCTTGCCCGCACGACTGACCTCGGCTGACGGATGGATTGTCGAATATGTGAATTACGACGAGACACGCACGCCGCCGCTGGCCACACGCCTGCGCGCCGACCTGCCACCGCACAAGGTGCGCCTCGCGATTTCGAAATGGAACATCCAGTAAGTCGGGCCGGACGGGACGAGGCGTGGGTCCTGCCCGCGCCTGCCAAGCTCAACTTGTTCCTGCACGTGGTCGGGCGTCGCGCCGATGGCTATCACCTCCTGCAAACGGTTTTTCAGTTGCTCGACTGGGGCGACACCGTGACTCTGCGTCTGCGGGACGATGGTGTTGTCCGTATGGCGCATTTGCTCGCAGGCATTGCTGATGAGTCGAATCTGGCTCTGCGCGCGGCGAACGCGCTCAAGCGCGCGACGCGGGGCGAGTGGGGCGTAGATATCGCCGTCGACAAGCGCATTCCGATGGGTGGTGGGCTCGGCGGGGCCAGCAGCGACGCCGCGACCGTGCTGCTAGGCCTCAATGCGCTCGCGAACCTCGGGCAAAGTCCGGATGATCTTGCGGCGATGGGACTTGATCTCGGGGCGGACGTGTCTCTATTTGTACGCGGACGATCGGCGTGGGCTGAAGGCGTGGGCGAACAGCTGACTGCCATCGACCTGCCGGAACGCTGGTTTGTGGTGCTCGATCCCGGCGTCGCGGTCTCGACCACCGTGGCTTTCGCTGACTCGCGTTTGACATGGGACTCCGCGCCCGTGACAATTTCCCGCTTTTTGAGGGGTGATGCGACTCGCAACGACCTTCAGCCGACCGCGATCCGGTTGGCGCCCAGGATCGCCGAGGCGCTCGAATGGCTTCAAGGGTTTGCGCCCGCACGCATGAGTGGCAGCGGCAGTTGCGTGTTTGCCGCGTTTGACACGCGCGTATCCGCTGACGCGGTTGCTGCGAAGGTCCCATGCGTCTGGCGCGCATACGTGGCGCGCGGCGTCGCGGAATCGCCGCTGCATCGGGTGTTGCGGGAGTACTACAAGCCGCTCGGTTTTTGACCTGCACAGGAGGTGCCGGCGACGCGCCGCAAGGCGCGTCGGAAAAGGTGCGCGGGCTCTGCCCGCGCCCTTTTCGCAAAAAGTCGGACAGGATGTCCGATCTTTTGTCTGCAATTGGGACGTCGCCAAGTTCGGTTAAGGCACGGGATTTTGATTCCCGCATACGAAGGTTCGAATCCTTCCGTCCCAGCAGTAGTTCCCTGACCAGTCAGACCTGAGAAATCAGGGCACCACGCAACGCGACGGCGGATTAGACTGCGCAACTCGCGCGCTCGAGCTGATCGGCGCGAGACGGCACCACGCAACACTCGTTTTCTCGCTGGAGATCGTCCGGTGGCGCAGGCATCCAACAGCGATTCCGACGGTATCCTGATTTTCTCGGGCAACGCGAACCGTCCGCTCGCGCAGGCGATCTGCCGCGAGCTTAGCCTGCCTCTCGGCAAGGCGCTGGTCGGCAAGTTCTCGGACGGCGAGGCGCAGGTCGAGATCGAGGAAAACGTAAGGAAGCAGGAGGTGTACGTCATCCAGCCGACGTGCGCGCCGACTGCGGAAAATTTCATGGAGCTTGTGGTGCTGATCGACGCGCTCAAGCGCGCATCGGCCGCCTCCGTCACCGCGGTGTTGCCGTATTTCGGTTACGCGCGCCAGGATCGCCGTCCGCGTTCGACGCGGGTGCCGATCACGGCGAAGGTCGCGGCGAAGATCTTGTCGACGGTGGGCACCGACCGGGTGCTGACCGTTGATTTGCATGCCGATCAGATTCAGGGTTTTTTCGATGTGCCGGTCGACAACGTGTACGCCTCGCCCCTGCTGCTCGCCGATATCTGGCGGACGCAGGGGACCGATGGACTGATCGTGGTGTCGCCGGATGTGGGTGGTGTGGTGCGCGCACGCGCGATCGCCAAGCGACTCGACGATGCGGAACTCGCCATCATCGACAAACGGCGTCCGCGCGCCAACGAGTCGGTGGTGATGAACACCATCGGCGACGTGGACGGCAAGATCTGCGTGCTGGTCGACGACATTGTGGATACCGCAGGCACCTTGTGTGCGGCGGCAGCGGCCTTGAAGGCGCGGGGTGCGCGCAAAGTGGTCGCGTACTGCACGCACCCGGTGTTGTCGGGTCCGGCCATCACCAACATCGAGCGCTCGCAGCTCGACGAGATGGTGGTCACCGACACCATTCCGCTGACCGCGGAAGGGCGCGCGTGCAAACGCATCCGCCAGTTGAGCGTCGCCGAACTCATGGCCGAAACCATCCGGCGCATCGCATTCGGCCAGTCGGTGTCCAGCCTCTACGTCGATTGACCGTCCCGTCGAAAAATGTCTCCGAAAAATGTCTCTGACCCCTTTTCCGGCAATTTGCGCGGAAGGCTTGGAGCGACTAAAGTCGCGCCCCCGATTGCAGTGTGACAGGCGACCGAAGTCGCTCCTGCATCGATGTCCAGCCAGAAGAATTCACCCCGCTTTGGTCGCGAAGTGGGGATCAACGACCGCGACTGCGGTCATCAACTGAGGTAATGGCAATGGCAGAACAACACAGCATCAAGGCCGAAGGCCGCACCGACCAGGGGAAAGGTGCGAGCCGCCGCCTGCGTCATGCGGGCAAGGTTCCGGGCATCGTCTACGGCGGTGG
>JBKJND010000379.1:0-4118 GCA_046596095.1 Ahniellaceae bacterium
GCTGATCCGGCATCTGGATTTCGTGTCCGTCGGCACCAACGACCTGGTGCAATACCTGCTCGCCGCGGATCGCGGCAATGATGCCGTCGCCAGCCTCTACACCCCGCTGCATCCGGCAGTGCTGCGCCTTCTGCACGACATCATCGCCACCGGCCGAAAACGCCACGTACCAGTGACAGTCTGCGGCGAACTCGCCGGCGATGCGCGCTACACCCGATTGCTGCTGGCACTGGGTCTCATCGAGTTCAGCATGCACCCCGGCACATTGCTGGAAGTGCGTCGCGTGATCCGCAACAGCGATCATCACGCCTTGCGCAGCCGCGCATCGGCGCTGTTGCGCGCACCGGATCGCAGTGCGATCGAGCGGATTTTGTCCTCGCTGTAAGCGAATCCCACTTCGCCGTTGTCGGAAGGGGGGTTAATCGGCGTGGATTCGAGGCGTTATGATGCGCGTCAAATGAATCTGCTCTCGCGCTCCACGATCCATGATCTCGAAACCTCAGGCGCGGCGTTTCGCCGCCGCAATCCGTTCCGTCACGTGGTGATTGAGAATTTTTTCGAATCGAACTACGCCAACGATCTGCTCGCGGAGTTCCCGGCCTTCGAGCAAGGCAATGCGCGCAACGAGGCCGGCGAACTGGCGGGCAAGGCCGTCGTCGAGCGCATCCGTGAACTTGGCCCAGCGTACCGGGCGCTGGATGACCTGGTGCAGTCGCGTCCCTTCCTCGACTGGCTCGCGAGCGTCACCGGCATCCCGGATCTGCTCTACGACCCCTATTACTTCGGCGGCGGCACCCACGAGAATCGGCAGGGCCAGGCCCTCGATGCGCATGTCGATTTCAATCGGCACCCGATCGAGCCGTGGCATCGGCGACTGAACCTGATCGTCTATCTCAATCCGGAGTGGCAGGAATCCTGGGGCGGAACCTTGCAGCTGCACAGCGATCCACGTTCGCCCGACGACCGCACGCTCTCGATCGTTCCGGGCTTCAATCGCTGCGTAATCTTCGAGACCACGGAGTGGAGCTGGCACGGCTTCCCTCCCATCTCCCTGCCGGCCGCGCATGCGGATCTGACCCGCCGCTCGATCGCGTTGTATTTCTACACGACCTCGCGACCGGCCGAGGAGCTCGCCGACCCCCACTCCACGGTCTACGTCGACCGTCCGCTGCCCGAGCGTTTCCAGGCGGGCCTTGTGTTGCGCGAGGATGACGTACAAGAACTGCGCGTACTGCTGACCCGACGCGACATGCATCTGCAACGCCTGTATCGCGAGCTGCAAGACTTGGGAAAGCAACGCGATGCCGCCATCACCGAACTGCACGTCGGGCTGTTGGGACGGCTGCGACGCATCGCCGGCAGAATTCTGCGCGGCTTGGGCTTACGGCGCTGACATGATGTATGCCGCCTTCGCGATCGAGCGCGATGCAAATCGCGACGCACACCAGGAACCACAGTGAATCACGAACGTTTCAAGCGGGTGATGACGCCCATAGTCCAGCGCCTTCCCGCCGTTCTGCGCGAACCGCTGCGTCGCTGGTGGCGTGCGCACTATGGCGCGGTGCCTGCCACAACCAACATGGCAACTGGCGATTTCGCATATCAGCAGCGCATCGCGCAGGAGAATGCAATTTTCGCCGATCAAGTCGACGTGCATGCCTTGCCCGAAATCTTCCACTACTGGTCGAACCGATACCTGCTGCCGATGGAGGAGGAATTCGGCGTGCAGCACCCGGAAGACTTCCTCGCGAAGTATCTGTTCGAATCGGCGCGGCGAACGGGTGCTGCGCGTCCGCGCTTCGTCAGTCTTGGCTCGGGCAACTGCGATGCTGAGGTCCGCATCGCGCAGGATCTGGTGCGCCGCGGCCTCGACGACTTCGTGCTCGAATGCATCGACATCAATCCGGCGATGCTGGAACGTGGCCGCACGCTCGCTCGTGAAGCCGGACTCGAAGGCCGCGTCGAACCAACGCAGGGCGACTTCAATCGCTGGAAGCCCACAGGCCACTACGACGGCGTGATGGCGAACCAGAGCCTGCACCATGTGCTGGAGCTCGAATCGCTTTTCGATGCGGTGCGCGCGGCGTTGGCGCCGGGCGCGCTGTTCGTCGTGTCGGACATGATTGGTCGCAATGGCCACCAGCGCTGGCCCGAGGCACTCGCGATCGTGCGCGAGTTCTGGGCCGAACTGCCCGACTCGTACCGTCACAATCGCCAATTGCAACGGCACGAAGCCGAGTTCATCGACTGGGATTGCTCCGTCGAGGGATTCGAAGGCGTGCGCGCTCAGGATATCCTGCCTCTGTTGCTGGATCGTTTCGGCTTCGAAGTGTTCTTGCCCTTCGGCAACGTGATCGATCCCTTCATCGATCGCAGCTTCGGTCATCACTTCGACCCGGCGTGCGACTGGGACCGCGAGTTCATCGACCGCGTGCACGCGCGCGACGAGGCGGAACTGCACGCGGGGCGGATTACACCCACCCACATGATGGCGGTGCTTCGAGCCGACCACGGCGTCGCCTGTGAGTACCGCGACAATCTCTCCCCCCAGCATTGCCTGCGCCGCGCGAGCTGATGGAATCGTTCCACTACGGCATGCTCGGACTGATGCTGCTCGCTCTGCTCTCGCCCTGGCTGCGCCGGCTCGCGATGACTGCGGGAATCGCGATCGACGACGTCAGTTCCCCACCCCTGCGACCGACCTGGCGCACGCTGTCCGACCTGATGGACCGCAAGGACAATTTTCTCCTGCTGCGACTCGTCGCCGCGTCGGTGGTGATCTACGCCCACAGCTACGCGCTGAGCTCATTGCCCGTCCGTGGCGACCATCTCAGTCCATTGCTCGGGATCTATGCCGGCAACGTCGCCGTGTATGTGTTCTTTCTGATCAGCGGCTTCCTGGTGACCGGCAGTTGGCTTCGGCAGCGCTCGTTGCGTGGCTTCCTGGTCTCGCGCGCGCTGCGCATCGTGCCGGCGTATGCGGTGTGCCCGGTGGTGTGCGCGCTGATAATCGGCGCCGCCGTCAGCATCCGCCCGGCCACCGAACATTTTGCCGATCCGCTCACCTGGCGATTCATCTTCTGGAATCTCAGCTTTCCCGAAATGATGCAGTTCACGCTGCCCGGCGTGTTCGAGCAGCGTTCGCATCAAGCCATCAATGGCTCGTTGTGGACCTTGCCGGCAGAGGTGCGCGCGTATGCCCTGCTCGCGATCTTCGGCTTGCTCGGGTTGCTGGATCGCCTGCCGCGCTTGCTGCTGGCGTTGATGGTCTCGTTCTGGCTGGTGGTGTCCGAAGCGCATCGGATCCCGATGGTCGAGGTCTCCGAGGTGCTGCCCATGCTCGGATACTTTGCGCTCGGTGCGCTTGCATGGGCCGCGCGGCGGGTGCTGCCGCTCGACGGCCGCGCCGCGGTGGCGCTGTTGGTGCTGGCCATCGCTTGTCGGGGAACGGTCGCGTATCCCTATGCGTTTGCGGTGGCGCTCTCGTATGCCTGCCTGTGGCTCGCGTACGTGCCGCGGACGCTGCTGTCTTTCAATCGCTGCGGCGACTATTCCTACGGCGTGTATCTGTGGGGGTTTCCGATGCAGCAGCTTGCCGTGACATGGCTGGACTACCCGTCTCCGACCCTCATCTCGCTGCTCGCCTGGCCCATGGCGCTGGGCTGCGCAGTGTTGTCATGGCACGCGATCGAGAAACCGGCGATGTCGTTTCGTCGCCGCCCCACGGCAGCGGCGCCCGAGGTCCGAACGAGTCATGGCGTCACCTGAATAGACGGCGCCGCCCAAAGCGCGGCCTTTGCATCGCGCTGGCGCCCGTCACCACCCAGCACGGATAATGCCCGCGCCTTCCCGGAGCCTGCGCATGGCTGAAGCCGTCCGCCACGACAAGACCGCACGCCAGCTCAAGCTGCTTTCGCAGGCGCTGGATAGCGGGCGCTTGGGTCCGGTGCGGCGGCTGGTCAACACCCTGGCGCCGGCGGAGATCGGCAATCTGCTGGAATCGCTGCCGCCGGGCAAGCGGGAGATCGTGTGGGGTCTGGTCGACGCCGAAGACGACGGCGAGGTACTGGTGCACGTCGGCGACGAGGTGCGCGAGAGCCTGCTGGCCGACATGGATG
>JBKJND010000411.1:0-3032 GCA_046596095.1 Ahniellaceae bacterium
GTCGTTCTCGAACGTCAACGCGATATTGCCGCCATCGGACAGCACGATGCCGTAACGCTGCATCGTGCGCAGGATCACTCGCGCCGCCGGGTTGTAGCCCGTCATGTTGAAGTCGGCGCGCAGACGCATGCGCACGCCATACGGCACGGTGTTTTCGGGGCCGCTAGGCCCGCCCGCGTGGCTCGCGGGACGCACGTACAGTGGATCGCGCGCCGTACCGGGATCGGGGCCGTCCGGAAATGTGGCCATGCGTGGATTCGGAAGGATGAAGCGAATCGCATGGCCAAGGTCAGCGTCGGGCAACTGATCGACAGCATCGATCTCGTCGGCATTGACCAGCAGCGGCGCGATCGGAAATCCAGCCGCGTCCGCACCGGTGCAATGCTCGCCGCGTCCTTCCGGCGGGTACACGCGGTCGAGCTGCCACACGGCGAGACAGCGCGCGTCGAGCTGATTGTTGATCAGATTACCCGAGTAAATCTCGAACAGCTGATTGCCCTGTTGCACCAGCAGATGGCAGTCCTCGTTGACGTTGTCGCATGTCGTCGCCGGTGGAAAACCTTCAAACAGTGCGCCTGGCGGTACTGGCATGGAAGTCGGCAGTGCTTCGCAATCCGGTGCGTAGTATTCGCCGGAAGCGATGTGCGGGACGATTGGCACAAGCGGGGAACCCGGCGCCGCCGCGTGCGTTACTGTGATCGAGAAATCGATCTGCATGCGATTGCCGTTGCCCCAACCACCGAGACCCGCGAGCGCGCCCAACATGTCCGCAGACTGCGGGTGCAGCGGCGCGGTAGCGATATTCGTATGCCACACCGAGCCCGGCGGAAAGCGCGGCGGCGTTGCCGCTTGAACCTGGGCGCAACCGATTGCCGATGCGAGCAATGCCGGCAAGCAACGAAGTTTCGAACTTGCAGATCGAGTGCGCATTCGCCTCACCCCTTCGCATCAGGATCCTGCGCAGGTCCTACCAGACGAGGTCGTCGGGGACCTGATAGCGCGGATCGGCAAACGGATCATCCTCCACTGCGCCGGGTACCACCATCAGCGCGATCACGCTCGGCAGCAGTGCCCGCACCTGCTCGACCATCGCTGCGTCGAACAAGAGATAGCGGCCGTCGAGTTGCACCACGCCGAGTTCGCCGGCGTTGACTGCACGCAGCTGGTCAGCGGTCACGTGCACCCGGCGAATCTTGCCGCCGTATTCGAAGTGGCGCGCGATGTCAGCCTGCGCATCGTTACGCGCCTGCCCGGCCACGATTTCAACAATGCGCGCCTTGGCCTCGCGCCTGCGCAGCGCGTCGGCCTGGCGTTCGCGCTCCGCCGCGATGCGTTCGTCTTTCTCGCGCAGTGCGCGCAACGCGAATGCCTTGCCGAGATCGATGTCCGGACGCGCGGCTGCCGATGCGGCAGGCGACTGCGGTGGTCGTGGCGCGTTGCGCGGACGCTGCCCAGGCGGACGCGGCTGGCCGCGCGAATCGGGCTTGCCGTCGTTGCGTCCTGGATTGGGTCTTTCGTTCCCGCGCCTTGCGGGCCGCGAGCCGGGGTTGCTGTCTGCAGGCCGCGGCGAACGCGAACCCTTGTCGGTACCGCGCGGCGAGTTGTCGCGATCCTGCGGCGTTGGCCGGGGTTCGGGCTTGGGCGCGGCATAGCCGAGCCCCAGCAATTGGTCACGTAGCGATTGGCTCATGCGATTGATGGCGATAAAGAAGAACGCGATTGTCCCTGATCGGAGCGGTCCAGCGCCATCGCGGCTTCCTCAGTAATGCGGGGGTGGCGGCTCGTCACCCACGTTGCCATCACCTGCATCGCGGAGCGCCGCCAGGCTCGCGCGCATCGAAGCGATTTCGCGTTCGAGCGCCGCCAATCGCGCCGATTGGTCGGCTACTGTTGCGTCCAGCGAGCTGAGCAACTGCTCCTGAAACGCGACTTGAGTTTCCAGACCGTCGAGACGGTCTTCGTCGACGCGCGTCATGCCCCGGTCCGCGCAGACGATCCCGAAAATTCCGTACGTTGCACGGCACGACCTCGACCGATGCCGTAGTGCGCGATGCCCTCCGCTTCCAATGCAACCGGGTCGTACAGATTACGACCGTCGAACACGACGGGATCCTTGATCGCCGCACGCAATGCCCGCCAGTCAGGACTGCGGAACTCTTTCCACTCGGTGATCACCGCGAGCCCGTCCGCACCCTCAAGCGCGTGCATGGGCGAATTGCACATCACCAGATCCGCGCGCGCACCAAAAATCCGTGCCGCTTCGTGTTGCGCCACCGGATCGAACGCGCGCACGTTCACGCCCGCGTCCCATAGTTGCCGCAGCAAGACCAGCGCCGGGGCTTCGCGCATGTCGTCGGTGTTCGGCTTGAACGCCAGGCCCCACAAGGCCAGCGTTCGACCGCGAAGCGTCGCGCCAAAATGCCGTGCGATGGAATCGAACAAACGCAGCTTCTGCGCTTCGTTCACCGACTCGACTGCCTCGAGGATCTGCGGCGTGTAGCCGTGCTGGTGCGCGGTGCGCGCGAGTGCCTTGACGTCCTTGGGAAAGCACGACCCGCCATAGCCGATGCCGGGATAAATAAAGTGATAGCCGATGCGCGAATCCGACCCGATGCCCTGGCGGACCATTTCGACATCGGCGCCAACACGCTCGGCAATGTTCGCGATCTCGTTCATGAAACTGATTTTCGTCGCGAGCATCGCATTGGCCGCGTATTTCGTGAGCTCGGCGGAACGCACGTCCATCACCACGATACGGTCGTGGTTGCGCTGGAACGGCGCGTACAGCCGGCGCAACAATTCGAGCGCGCGCGGGTCGGTGCAGCCGATCACGATGCGATCGGGCCGCAGACAGTCCTCAACCGCGTTGCCTTCCTTCAGAAATTCCGGATTCGAGACCACGGTAACTTCAAGGTCGACGCCGCGACGTGCGAGTTCTTCGTCGATCGTCTCGAACACGCGTTCTGCGGTGCCCACCGGCACCGTCGACTTGTTCGAGACGATCGACGAAGAACTCGCACGTCGCGGCGTCG
>JBKJND010000225.1:0-4076 GCA_046596095.1 Ahniellaceae bacterium
ATCACCAACGACGACGCCGCGCCCGTGCCTGTTGTGCCGATCAACCAGATCCAGGGCGCAGGCGCGTCCTCGCCGCTCGTCGGCACCATGGTCACCACGCGTGGCATCGTCACCGGGCGCAAGAACAACGGCTTCTTCATCCAGGAACCGGATGCGACCATCGACGCGAATCCGCTGACGTCCGAAGGCATCTTCGTGTTCGCGAACCCACCGCCGGCCACTGCGGTGATCGGCGCACTCGTGCAGGTTGCCGGCACCGTGGTCGAGTTCGTGCCGACGCAGGATCCGCTGCAGCCGCCACTGACCGAACTCTCGCTGGTCACATCAGTCACTCAACTTTCCGCCGGCAATCCTCTGCCTGCACCGATCGCATTGACGCTCGCGTTCCCGTCCGCCAGTGGCGCCTTCGACCAACTCGAGCGCGTCGAAGGCATGCGCATCTCCGTGGCATCGCTCACCGCCAACGGCGGCACGCTCGGCAGCGTCAACGAGCCGAACGCCACGGCCACCAGCAACGGTATTTTCCACGCTGTCGTTACCGGCAATCCGCGCGCATTCCGCGAGCCCGGCATCGAGGCGCCGAATCCACCGCCGATGGGCACCATTCCGCCGATTCCGCGCTGGGATTCGAACCCGGAGTTGTTCGCTGTCGATTCCGACGCGCAGGGCAACACGGCGCTCAATCTCAACGCGGGTGCAGTCGTGTTGAACGTGGTCGGGCCGCTCGATTACAACTTCCGCCGCTACACGATTTTGCAGGACGGCCCGCCGACTCCCGCTCCCACCTTCAGTGGCGGGCAGACGCCCACAGCGGTCGCAGTGCCGACGTCGCAGGAGATCACCATCGCGTCGTACAACCTCGAACGTTTCTTCGACACCGTGAACGATCCCGCGATCGGCGAGCCCGTGCTGACAGCGGCCGCGTTCGACATGCGCCTCAACAAGGCGTCGCTCGGCATCCGCAACTTCCTGCGCACGCCGGACATCCTGGGCGTGGTCGAGGTGGAGAACCTCTCGACCTTGCAGATGCTGGCGACGCGCATCAACAACGATGCCGTTGCGGCGATGCAGCCGAATCCGATGTACGTGGCGTCGCTGATCGAAGGCAACGACGTTGGCGGCATCGATGTCGGCTTCCTCGTCAAGACCGCAGTCGTCGTCGGAGCTATTCCGCGCGTCACCGTGAACGCGGTGGTGCAGGAAAATGCCAACGAACTGTTCGTCAACCCGGACGCGTCAACGGAGCGCTTGAACGACCGCCCATCACTGCGCCTCAACGCCGTAATCAATAACGCCGCGGGCGCGACGTTCCCGGTCACGGTCATCGTCAATCACCTGCGTTCGCTGATCGGCGTCGAAGACCGCGGTCCGGGCTCAAGCGGCTGGGCAACTGCCGGCGAGCGCGTGCGCGCCAAACGCCAGAAGCAGGCCGAGTCGCTGGCCAATCTCGTGCAGGCACGCCAGGTCGCAGCGCCCACCGAACGCATCGTGCTGGTCGGCGATTTCAACGCGTTCGAGTTCAACGACGGCCTCGGCGATTCCATGGGCGTCATTGATGGCACGCCGTCGCCCGACAATGAAACCGCGGTGCCGGGCGACGGCATCGATTTGGTCAATCCTGATTTCACCAATCTGCAGAATGTGCCGGGCCAGCGCTACTCGTTCGTGTTCGGCGGCAACGCGCAGACGCTCGATCACGTGCTCATCAATCAGGCGATGGCTACGGCTACGACGGGCGAGCGCGTTGAACATCCGCGCATCAATGGCGACTTCAACGCGCTCGAGCGCAATAACGCGACCACGCCAACGCGCCTGTCGGATCACGATCCGATCGTAGGCTTCTTCGGCGTCGCGGGATTCCTAACTGCCGACCTCTCGCTTACCAAGACCGATTCGCCGGACCCGGTAATTCCCGGCAACACGATCACTTACACGATCACGGCGACCAATGCCGGCCCCGATGCCGCGATCAATGCGACGCTGGTCGACACCTTCGGTGTGGGCTTCACGGTCGAGTCGGCCACCGGCCCAGCAGGCTGGACCTGCAGCACATTGGTGATGGCTGGCCAAACCACTGTCAGCTGCACGAACCCCTCGTTCGCGCCTGGCTCCGCAGTCTTTACGCTGGTCGTCCGCACGCCGACCAACGCCACCGGGACGATCACCAACACGGCGACCATCACCAGCGCCACCAATGATCCGAACACGGCCAACAACTCGGCGACCGCGACCACCGCGGTAACCGCGACAGCCAACTTGTCGATCATCAAGACCGACTCGCCGGATCCGGTGCTTGCAGGTGGCAACATCACCTACACGCTCACCGCCAGCAATACCGGCCCGAGTGCGGCGACGTCGGCCGCAGTCAGCGATCCGCTGCCTTTGGGTACCGCGTTTGTGGCGTTGACTGCGCCTGCGGGTTGGACTTGCTCCACCCCACAACCCGGTTTCAATGGCCCGGTCAATTGCACCACTCCGAGCTTTGCAACCGGCAGTAGCGCAGTATTCACCCTCATCGCGCAGGTGGGCACGGGTGTGCCCGGGGGCACCGTCATCAGCAATACCGCAGCCATCGCGTCGACAACCTCCGACCCGGTGATGGGCAACAACACCTCGACGACCACGACAACAATAGTTGCGCCCGTGTTGATCACCGGCACCAAGACCGCAACGGGTCCATTTGCGCCAGGATCGGTGTTCACTTACACCATCGTGCTGCGCAACCAGAGCGGCGGCAATCAACTCGACAATCCTGGCAACGAGTTTACGGATGTGTTGCCGGCGAATCTCGAACTGGTATCCGCCACGTCGACGTCGGGCACTACCGTCGCCAACGTCGCGACGCGCACGGTGACCTTCAACGGCGCGATCCCGGCCGGTGGTTCTGTGACTATCACGATCACGGCGCGCATTCCGGCCACGGTCGCGGAAGCCACCACGATCTCGAACCAGGGTACCTTCGCGTTCGACGCCGACGCCAACGGCACCAACGAATCGAGCGGCGTCACCGACAACCCGGCAACACCGGTTGCAGGCGACACGACTTCGTTCGTGGTCGGCGGCGGAGTCGGCAGCGGCATCCCGATCCCCGCGCTCTCGCCGGCGATGCTCGCGTTCCTCGCGCTACTGCTCATCGGCCTCGGCGCACGCGCCACCACGCGCCGCGACTGATCGAGCCGCTGCATCGCAAACAGACGGGCCGGCCTTGCCGGCCCGTCTGCGTTGGGGCTCGGTGTGCGGGTTTGCTAGCATGGCGTTCCCGGAATCGGAACAGGTCATGAGCGAACGCTCGACCACGTTCTTGCGCATTGCTGGACTCGCATACTTGCTCACCGCTCCTGCGCGTTGGCGTGATGTCCGCGCGTCAGGTCTGCTTGTGGCGTTGACGGGCTGGCTGCTGGTCGCGAGTGCCACCGCCGGTTCCACGCCGTCTGCCGATCTGCAGGTCGAGATCGTGGACCCTCCGGCATTCACGGAAATTGGTGCCACCACGGAAGTAGTCCTGCGCGTGCGCAATGCCGGTCCCGAATCGGCAGCATCGCCGCGCGTTTCTGTCGGAATTCCGCATGGTTTCGAAGCAGCGTCGGTGATCGCGCCTGCAGGCTGGCAATGCGCATTGGCGCCGTACGGGCCAATCACCATTCCGCTGCCCTTCCGCTTCATCAACTGCACCGCGACCGATTTTGCTCGGGAAGCTCTCGACTTCCGCCTGAGACTGCGCGTCGCATTCCCACTCGGTTTCCGATTCAGCGTCCAGGTTTATGCGAGCGCCACGACCGCCGACCCTGATCTCTCCAACAATCTCGCCACGACGCGAATTGTCTCGGGAGCGCCGCTCGAGTCGGATCTCGCGGTGCAAGTCGAGGGGCCGCGACTGCCGGTGCGCTCGGGCGAAACGTTGCGCTGGTCGGTAACGGTTTCGAACAGCGGTCCCGCTGCGGCGAATGGGTTCGAACTCTACTGGTCCGAAGTTGC
Source organism: Ahniellaceae bacterium (assembly GCA_046596095.1). Classification (GTDB taxonomy): domain Bacteria; phylum Pseudomonadota; class Gammaproteobacteria; order Xanthomonadales; family Ahniellaceae; genus JBBQNY01. The sequence goes on from JBKJND010000225.1 coordinate 3,976, forward strand.
CTCGCAGGTGGGCTTGATCGACGTACCCGCAGGATGGAATTGCCTGCGTACATTGCTCGGTTCTCCGGCCTTCAACGCTTCAATCAGATGCACGACTGCTT
>JBKJND010000290.1:0-2613 GCA_046596095.1 Ahniellaceae bacterium
CATGAAGACGCGCGCGCGCGGCAGCGCCTGCGCGTCTTCATGACCAGCAACAAGGCGATGCTCGTCAACAATTTCGCGGGCGCCGGCATTCGCCTTGTCAGCTACGAAGGCGGACAGCACCTCGTCGGCATCGGCAGTTTCACCTTCGACGCCACCTGCAATGCGCGCTTCGATGAAGTCAACGCCGCGCCGCGCATGCAGTCGATCTATCGCAGCTATCTCGCCGACTGGCGCGCCAATGGCGACGAGTTCACGCACTTCTACACCACCGGTCGCTGGGGACCGTTTGGTCGTTGGGGCGCACTTGAGTTCCAGGATCAAACCATCGCGTCGTCACCCAAGTACATGGCGCTGCTCGGGCACTCCGCCGCGAACCCATGCCATTGGGCCGGCTGCGTGCAGGGTGGCAGCGCATTGCCGGATCCGATATTCGCTGACAGTTTCGAAGGAGCAGCGGTGCCGGCATGTACGCCGATCCAGTTGCTCAGCGATCCCGGCTTCGAGCAGACCAACCCGGCGAACGCGACCAACCCTTTCTGGAATTCCACGTCGCAGGCGTTCAATAGCGTGCTGTGCGGCACGACAAGTTGCCCCGGCGACAACGGCACCGCGTTACCGCGCGCCGGATCGTTCTGGGCATGGTTCGGGGGGACGGACAATGCGGAAACCGCCACGCTTTCGCAGAGCGTGACGATCCCCGCAGGCAACCCACGGCATCTCAACTTTTTCCTCAGGCGTGGACGCAGCACCGCACCCCTCGATGCGACATTGCAGGTACGCGTCGATGGCACGGTGCTGCGCACATTCGCCGAGCCCGCAGCAAGCGAGGGCGCGTATGTCGCGCGCACAGTCGACGTCTCGTCTTTCGCCAACGGCGCGAGCCACGCCGTGAGCTTCGCCTACAGCAACCCGGTCGGCAGCGGCACTTCCAACTTCACCGTCGACGACGTAACGCTCGAGTGCACCGCCACGGGCAACTGATTGGCGCCAAGCGCGAGCGGCCGCGCCCTCCCCTGCGAATGCAGGGGAGAAGAGGAGCGTTTGCGGGCCACTGGCCCGCGCGACGATGAGCGCCATCGCCCTGCGGGCGAAGGCCGGGAGGCTTGGGAAGAGTCGCTCAAGATGTCTGCGCCAAGAAGCACGGTGCAGAAGAACGGTGCCAGGTCCACTTATTTCAGAAGAACGGCAGAAGAGCGGTGCCAGGTCCACTTATCTGGAGAAGTTGTTCGTGGGGCGTGGTCGATGGACGGGCCGACTGGCGATCCCATTCGCCTGTGAGCGCCACACCGACGTGGAATCAGCGCACGCGAAGCAGGATGACGGATCCGGCGTAGCCCGCAGCCGTTCCGCAACCAGCGATTCTCACGCTCGTACGAACGCGAAGATCGGCGGGCTGGCCCAGTGTGAACAGCGTCGTGGTCGAATAGGGATAGCTTGAATCGCTCGCCATTGTTGCGAAGAGTGACGTGGCCGAGCGGGCGAAAATCGTCGTTGGCGACCCTGACAACTCCAGACTCGTGGTAACGGTGGCGATGCCGGATACCTGGACGCCATTCACGATACCGTGATCAGCAATCACGCCCGCGTTGATTGGCACGGTTGCGAGGTATGTTCCCGCAGGGACTTGAACAATGGGTCCAGGGATCTCGACCGCTTCGCTTGATCCTTGCACTTGGCAGTTGTCAGCAGCCGTCAGTTGCGCGACGGCTTGTGGAATCGGAACGGAAGTGGAAGACAACGAGGGGTACGCGCATACGGGCGCGCCATTCGCGGCAACGCTCTGGATGAATTGTCCGACCGGGCACCCCGCAGTGATTCGAAGCTGGACCTGTGCGGAGTTCACATCGGTGGCGCCGACCGCGCCATTCTGGATCATGTAGCCGGCGATGCCGTCGGGCCGGATGGACAAATCGGGTGCGCCACTATCCAGCCCGCCGGCGAGGCCGCCGAATTCGGCAGTCGTTACGGCGGTGATATCGCCAGCGCCCATCGGTCCTTGAAGTCCTTGAGGACCCGCAGGGCCGGTGGGGCCGGTCGGGCCGGTGGGTCCGGTCTCGCAAGTTACCGTTCCATCTGCCGCGATATTGCGGATGGCCTGCCCCGCGGCGCAGGTCGAGACGACACGCCGCTGCACCTGCGCGCTGTTGACGTCGGCGCTGCCCACGCTGCCATCGGCGATGCCGGCCGATGTGACGCTGCCGGGTGAAACCGTCACGGCTTCTGCTGCGATGGTCGCGACTTGTGCCTGAGGCGTGGCCGTGATTCTGGTCGCAGGCGCGAGCGCCGTGAACGCACCGATCGATGCACCGGGGCGCACGCCGATTACCAATTGGTAGTCGGCGGTGGAGATGACCGGACCGAAGCCGAGCTCGACACTGAAGACGCCTTGCGCGACGGCGACATCGTCTTTGACAACGGGCGAGCCGATGGGCACGCCGGCTTGGGTCTGCAGGCGGAACTCAAGGTCGTAGCTGCCGTTCGCGGCCACGCCTGCGTCCTGCAAGGAACCTTGATAACTGAAGTTGCTGCCGATGGCGAAGACCGGCGAGGCGAAAGTCAGAGCGGCCATAAGGCCGAGACATAGTGCGCTGCGTTTCATGTGCGTGCTCCAGG
>JBKJND010000223.1:0-3515 GCA_046596095.1 Ahniellaceae bacterium
AGCTACGTTTCGCCCGGTAGCGCGGTGAATCTCACGATCGTATCGGGTCCACCGTTGCGCTTCGCGCTGCCACGGTCGCTGCTCGATGCGGGCGCGTCGTTGACGTTGTCGGCGCAGTCCATTGACGGAGACGGAACCCCCTCGCAGCCGCAACCGTCGATCGTGTTCAGCGTGAGCGCGGAACCCGGCTTGAGCTCGGGCGCGGCAGCGAGCGTGAACGGCAGCACGTTGAACACGGCGTCCACCACGCGCGGCCGTTACCGCGTACGCGCAACACGCAGCGACACCTCGGCATTTGCCGAGGCGTTGCTCACCGTCACCGCGCCGCGACCGGCGACGCCGCAGTTCGCGGCGCACGAACGCTTCCGCGCGCTGATCGCCGCGTTGCCGGAGCGGTATCGGCAGTTGCAGATCGCGGCGCTGGCCAACAACACGGTCGCGCTGGCCGCGTTGCGCGCTGACTTCGGCGTGCGCGCCAATGCGCTGCGCGCCGACCTCGCGTTGCTGCGACTGGCGCCCATCACCGCTCCGGAGAACGGTTTCTTTCCTGGCCTCGCCGCCATGACTGCGGCCGGCTTTCCGGAGACCGCTGCCGACCGCGCGTGGCTTGGAACGATCACCGCGTCGAATGCGCAGATCGAGGCCGCCACCAACGCGCTGGCCGCGCTCAACGTGAACAGCGGTGACGCCGATCTCGCTCCGGTGCGTGCGCTCGATGAACAGTTGCGCCTGCGTTCGGTGCGCCTCGACACGCTGACGCCGACCCCGCATTCGGCGGTGTCGAGCAACGGCCAGACCGCAGCGCTGCTTGCATCGCGTCTACCGCGCCTGGTGTTGGCCGAGCTCGACAGCTTCGTGCGCATGCTCGAGCCTACGCCGCCAGCACCTGGCCGCCAGGCGCAGTTTGCCGGCGCGCTCGCCGGCGCGGCGCTCGCGTCGGGCTTGCGCAACCACGTTGTCGACAAGATTTACGGCGACGCTATCGACCACGTCGTCAACTCGGGCATCGTGTTGGCCTTCGCCGGAATCCTGCGCCAGTTCATTGGGCCGACCGAGGGCATGGACGTGCTCACCGGCGCGAGTCTCGCTATCCATTTGTTCACGCTGCCCGGCTCAAGTCTCGACGGCACTTTCAATCCGATCGCGGAAATGAATGAGGTGCTGATGATCGGGCCGGACGCAGTGCAGGCGATTCGCGATCTGCTCGGTACGCTAAACCTTGAGGGAACCGGCAGCGCGCGCGAGCTGATGGAGAAATTCCAGGCGGTTGCTGACGCGGGCAACGGTGTGGTCGCTGCGTTCGAGGAAGCCAACAGCATGCCCGACCGCGCCTCGATCGGCTGTCTGCTGACCGACGCCGATTGCGTGTCGATTAGTTGGGACGCAGGTTTCACGTCGGTCAACGAAGGCGGCAACTTGCGCCTGCCGGGTCCGGTGCTGATTCTCGTGCGCGACCTCGCCGACAGCCGTGTGCACTTCACTGTCGCGGGATTTCTTGGCCAGCCGGATCCTGATGTGGACTGATTAATGCATCGTGTGCTGGGCAGCCAACGAAGTGTCTCTGTTCGCAAGCGCGTGGCCGATGCGGGCGAGTCTTTGACTCGATCCCTCGCGTTCTCTTATGTCTCCTCGGAGTCCGCCATTGCCGATGCCGCCATGACCCGATTGCGGCCGGTGCGCTTGGCTTCGTACAAGGCACGATCGGCCTCGCGCAGAACGTGCGCGTAGCGGTCGTCGCGCTCTCGCCGCATGGCAACGCCGACCGACACGCGCAAGGCCAGATCCCCGGTTGCCTCGCCAAGGCGCAATGTTTCCATGCGTTGGCGCAGGCGCTCGGCGATCACCACGCCCGCGTCTTCGTCGGCGCCGGGCATCACCACTACAAATTCCTCGCCACCGAAACGGCCGACCACGTCGCCGGGCCGCACGCAAAACTGCAGGCAACCCGCGAGCACGCGCAATGCGGAATCGCCAGCTTCGTGTCCGAACTCGTCGTTGATTCGTTTGAAGTGATCCGCATCCACCAGCATTACGGCGACGGGACGTCCATGCCGCAGCGCGTGGGCGACGGCCTCGGCCGCGAGGCGTTCGAGACTACCCCGGTTGTACACGCCGGTGAGCGTGTCGAACGTGGCGAGGTGTTCCACTTCCCGGTGCAGCCGATCGTTGCACATCAGCACAAAGCCGAAAGTGGCGAGCACCGGCCCGAATGCGGTTGATCCGTAGAGCGCCGCGACGAGCGGACTAAGCGCAAGCACTCCACCAGCAGGTTGCGGTCCCTCGATAGCGACCACCACGGCGCGCGCGCCAAGCATCAGCGCACCGAGCGCGAACACGCCGGTCAGCAGCTTGTGACTCGGTGGGCGCGGACCGTGCGCGGCGCGCAGGTGCCACGCAGTCAATGCCGCGTGGCCGAAGATCGTGGCCAGGAGCATCGAATTGAACACCATGCGCCAGTGGCGGCTCGGCTCCATGTACGTAAATACCAAAGACGCGAGCAACACTCCGGCGCTGAGGGCATACGCAGCTCTTGGGCTGCCGAGCAGACCGCCGAAGATCCGCAGCGCATGGATGCACACGGCGTAGCCGAACGCGATCGCAAAATTCGCGAGCACGATGGTGATCGCATCAGGCAACTCGCCGCGAAAACCAATCAGCAACCAACCGGCCGCCTGGATCGCGATGCCCGTCGTCCAGGCCCGGAGACTGTTCTGCAGCTGCGGGGGTTGCCCGCGCAGCGTGAGCGCAACGCTGAGCGCAAGCAGCGCAGCAGTAACGGCGGCGACGACAACCAGCGTAGGAACGTCAACGCGCATCTGGGATTCAAGGTTCCTCGCCCTGCACCACGTCACTTGAGAAAAGGGGGCGGAGGAAATTTATGCGCCCGCGCAAGCACGATACCAGTGACGATTCGCCTCGGCGCCTGTAGGGCGCAGACCAGTTGCCGGCGCTGGCGCATGGGCTGATGAGCCCTGTGCCCCGCGCCGGCGTTTCGGTTACTTGAATTCAAGCTCGCGGATGACCTCGCTGCCAAGAATTTCGCGCATTGACCCGCGCTTGACACCTGCTGCCGCAGCTTCAGCGCGGCTCTCGCCGGTGACTGCCTTGGACAACGGCTCGGTGCGGTCGTCCAAACCATCGAAGCTCGCCATGTTCGGGTAGGTCACCACGAGATACATATTGGGTTCCGCCGGCGTACGCGCCCGCGTGCTGTAGACATTGAAGCCAGTCACGATGCCCGCTTTCTGCTGAGCGTCCATAACCGGCTTGTAGGTCTTGCTCAGATAGTCCGTGTAGTTGTCCATCTGCCCACTCGCAACCCTGACCGAAGTGACCACCGTCACTGCCCCCTCCTTGTAGCTGCGCTCCTGCGCAGCCAGCGGCAACGCGACCAACACCAACAATGCGGCAACCCATTCAAAGCGAAGTTTCATGGCATTCCCCTTGTGTACTGGATTCGAACTGCGGACGGCTGTCCGCGCGTTCATGCTACGCCGATCGTGCGTGACCGCGTG
>JBKJND010000105.1:0-14448 GCA_046596095.1 Ahniellaceae bacterium
ATCAAGGCGGCAACGCGTTTCATCATCACTCCTGACAGCAGAAAGAGCCGGGCGGCCTTGCGTGGGACGCGCGTACTCGTGGAACAGACGGCAAAGGTTTTCGCTTACGAAATCAGGCGATGGATATCGTTGTAAAAGGCCAGACCCATGAGGCCCACCAGCATGGCGAGGCCGACAAACTGGCCCACCACCAGGGTGCGCTCGGTGACGGGACTGCCCTTGACCAATTCGATAAGGTAATACAGCAGGTGCCCGCCGTCCAAGATCGGGATCGGCAGCAGGTTCATCACCGCAAGGCTTAGAGAGACCATTGCAAGAAAACTGAGGAACCACGCAACGCCCATGTTCGCTGAGGTATCGGCGTACTGGGCGATGGAGATCGGCCCCGATATGTTGCGCAGCGAAGCCTGGCCGGTCAGCAATTTGCCGAGAATCATGTAGGTATCGCGCGCCATCTGCCAGGTTTCGCGCAAGGCGGCGGGGACTGCCGCCAGCGGCCCATAGCGTTGCTCGGTGTCGTGAAGCGCCTGCGCAGCCTTGGGTCCGACGCCGATGCGGATGACCTGGGCTCCGTTTTCGCTGGTTTCCGCACGTGGAATCACGGTCAAACGCTTGAGACCGCCATCGCGCTCGACGACGATCTGTACCGGTTCGCCGTCCTTCTGCAACTGCATCCGATCGGCCAGTTGATCGAACGTGGCGATGCGGGCTCCGGCCAGTTCCACCACGCGATCACCGACCGCAAGCCTGGCAGCCGCCGCCGGCGAATCGGGCGCCACGATCCCTATCAGCGCGGGCAATTCGAACTGTTTGACGTTGAAACCGAGCGTGCGCAAGGACGCGGGCTCACCGTTTTCCGGCAAGCTCGCGAACGACAAGGTGCGCAGTCGTTCGACTCCGACGCCGTCGACAACGCGGATTGGCAACGGATCGCGATCGAGGCTGCGCGTAGCAATCGCGAGCGAGGCCTCGCTCCACGTCGAGACTGCGCGGCCGCCCACTTCGACCAGCCGATCGTCACGGACGAAGCCTGCCGCGGCTGCAACGCCCTGGGTGTTCCCCACCAGCGGCAGGTAATCCGGTTTGCCGAATACAAACATCAGCCACAGCGCGAATACGGTGAAGATCAAGTTGAATATCGGACCGGCCGCGACAATCGCCGTGCGCGCGCCCAGCGACTTGCGGTTGAACGCGAGGTGGGCTTCTTCGGGCGCGACCTCGCTCTCGCGCTCGTCGAGCATCTTGACGTACCCACCGAGCGGGATCGCCGCGAGCACGTACTCGGTACCGTCGCGGCCGCGCCGCATCCACAGCGGCTTGCCGAAGCCGACCGAGAAGCGCAGCACGCGCACGCCGAGGCGCCTCGCCACCACAAAATGGCCGAATTCGTGAAAAGTGATGAGCAGGCCCAGCGTGACCAGCATCCACCACACCGAACCAAGGATATTTTCCATACTGCCGAGTCTACCGGGTGGACCCGAAGGATCGCGTTATGGCGGCGCTGGCGACCGCACGCGCGTGGACATCGGCCGCGACCACGCACTCAACGGACTCCGCCGCGCCGGCCGGGATGGCGTCGAGGGTCGCTGCGCACACCTTGGGAATGTCCAGGAAAGTCAGCCTATGTTCGAGAAACGCTTCAACCGCGATTTCGTTGGCCGCGTTGAGCAAAGTCGGCGCGGTGCCGCCGGCGTCGAGTGCCCGGTATGCGAGGTCCAGGCAGGCAAAAAGTTCCCGGTCGACGGGCTCGAAGTCGAGCCGGCCGGCCTCGATCAAGTCGAGTAACGGAACGCCTGCGGCGATCCGCTGCGGCCACCCGAGCGCATAGGCGAGTGCGGTGCGCATGTCGGGGTGACCGAGCTGCGCCAGCATCGAGCCGTCGCGATACCCGACCATGGCGTGCACCAGGCTTTGCGGATGCATCACCACATCAATGCGGTCCGGTGCGAGGCCGAACAGCCAATGCGCCTCAATCACTTCGAGGCCTTTGTTCATGAGCGTGGCCGAATCGACGGAAATCTTGCGTCCCATCGACCACTTCGGATGTGCGCAGGCTTCATCTGGTGTGACAGTGCCGAGCGATTCGCGACCACGGCCACGGAACGGTCCTCCCGAAGCCGTCAACACGATGCGTTCGACGCCGTGCTGCTCCGGATCGCGCGCGAAGCCTTGCGGCAGGCACTGGAACACTGCGTTGTGCTCGCTGTCGACGGGCAGCAGCGTGCCGCCGCTTTGCGTGAGGGCGTCGAGCAGCAACGCTCCGGTCATGACAATTGCTTCCTTGTTGGCAAGGAGCACGCGTTTGCCGGCGTGCGCTGCCGCCAAAGTGGAGGCGAGTCCCGCGCCGCCGACGATCGCCGCGAGCACCGTGTCCACCTCGGGCGCGCGTGCGAGCGCCTCGATGGCTGTCGCACCGCCGCTGGGCAAGGTTTTCAGGCCCGCGTCGCGTAGTCCACGCGCCAGCGTGTCGAGCAGTGTCGCGTCGGCAATCGCCGCGTGCTCAGGATGTAACGTCCGGCACAGCGCAACCAGTCCTTCGACATCGCGATGCGCGGACAGCGCAAACGCACGCAGCCGATCCGGATGGCGCGCGATCACATCAAGTGCGCTGCTCCCGATCGAGCCCGTAGCGCCCAACACCGCCACGTTGCGCACGCTCATGCGCCGAGCAGGTGGCGCCCGATCGCGAACACGGGCAATGCGGCGAACAGGCTATCGAACCGATCGAGCACGCCGCCGTGGCCCGGTATCAGCGAACCCGAATCCTTCATGCCGGCGTGACGTTTCATCAGCGACTCGAACAGATCGCCGACGATGGAGAAAGCCAGAGTCGCGATCGCGAGCAACATGAGTCCCAGCAGTTTCTCGTCGCGCAAGCCCAGCAGCCAACCTGCCGCGAGCCCGAGCAGCGCGACTGCGATCACTGCGCCGCCGACGCCTTCCCAGGTTTTTCCGGGGCTGATCTTCGGAGCCAGTTTGTGCTTGCCGAAGCGCACGCCCGCGAAATACGCGCCGCTGTCCGCTACCCAGATCAACACGACTGCGACCAGCAACCACCAGGCGCCGTGCGGTGCGGCTTCACGCAAACTCAATGCGCCGGCCGCGGCGGGCAGCATCACCAGAAATCCCGCTGCTAGTTTGAGCGCGGTGTTGGCAGGCGTGCGCGCGCGTCCAAGCTCGAAATTTGCCAGCCACAGCGACGCGAGCAACCAGAACGCGACTCCTGCCGCCGCGACAACCAGCAAACGATCCGGCGTCCGAGTCCACCAGAGTGCTGCCAGCAGCGCGACCGCGAGCGCGGCGAAAAGCCATTGGGCGCCCTCGCCGACGCCCGCAAACCGGGCCCACTCGCGCATGCCGCCCGCCAGGATGAGCGCCAGCACCACCGCGATCATCGCCGGCGTGCCCCAGAGCAGCAGCGCAACCCCAAGGGGCGCCAGCACCGCTGCGGTCAGAATTCGTTGTTTCAGCATCTGCGCATCATCCGCTCCGTTTTTCGTTCGCGTTTTCACCCGCACCCAATTGCGCGCCCGTCCTCCCAAAACGCCGTTGTCGCCCGCCAAAATCCGCAAGCGCTTCATCCAGCGCCGCCGCGTCGAAGTCCGGCCACAGCGTATCGGTGAAATAGAGTTCGCAATAGGCCAGCTGCCACAACAGGAAATTGCTGATGCGTCGCTCGCCTCCGGTGCGCACGAACAGATCGGGTTCCGGCAGGTCAGCCAGCGACAGATGCGCCCGCAACATTTCGGCGTCGATCGCAGCCGGGTCGACGCGCTGTTCGACAGCTGCCTGCGCCAACAACCGCGCCGCTCGCGTGATGTCCCACCGGCCGCCGTAGTTCACCGCAATCGACAAGCGCAGGCGGCTATTGCTGGCAGTGCGCGCCTGTGCGCGCTGCATGCGTTCGCGCAGCTCCGGCGCGAATGCGCTGGTGTCGCCGATGAACTGCATGTTGACGCCGTTCTCCGCGAGGCCATCGACCTCGCGATCGAGCGCGCGCAGGAACAGGTCCATCAGCGCACCGACCTCGGCCGCCGGGCGCGCCCAGTTCTCGCTTGAGAACGCGAACAACGTGAGCGCGCCAATGTTGCGGCGCATGCAGTGCTCGATGGTCTTGCGCACGGCCTTTACGCCAGCGCGATGGCCAAACGTGCGGGGCCTGCGTCGCGCAACCGCCCAGCGTCCGTTGCCATCCATCACGATGGCAATGTGGCGCGGCAACGCCGCGTCGTTCAAATCCTGCGTGGTGATGTGGCGGGTCACGCTCACATTGCCAACAGTTCTTTTTCCTTCTCGCGCACGACTGCGTCGACTTCAGCAACCCAGTGATCCGTGAGTTTCTGCACGTCGGTTTCGGCGCGCCGTTCCTCATCTTCCGTGATCGACTTGTCTTTCAGCAGTTCCTTGACGTTGTGCATCGCGTCGCGGCGAATGTTGCGGACCGCGATCTTGGCGTTCTCACCCTCATGCGCGACGTGCTTCGACAATTCGCGGCGGCGCTCTTCGGTCAGCGCTGGCAGGTTGATGCGGATCACCTGGCCCGCCGTGGTCGGCATGAGACCGAGATCCGACTTCATGATGGATTTTTCGACCGGACCCACCATGGGTTTTTCCCACGGCGTGATGACCAGAGATCGCGCATCGGAAACGGCAATCGTCGCGACCTGCGACAGCGGCACTTCGGAACCGTAGTAGTCGACCTTGAGGTGTTCGACCAGCGCAATGCTGGCACGCCCGGTGCGCAGCCGCTGCAGGTCATGACGCAACGCCTCGACGCTCTTGGTCATGCGCACTTCCGCGTCTTTCTTGATCTCGTTAATCATCTCTTCTCCAGATTTCCGCAAAACCCATTACTCGCACGCATCCACCAGCGTCCCGATCGACTCTCCGCACAGTATCCGCAGCAAGTCCCCGGGCCGGCTCATGTTGTAGATACGCATCGGCAAGCCCTCCGCGCGCGCCAGCGAGATCGCGGAGGTATCCATCACGTCGAGCTTGCGCGTGATCACGTCGTCGTACGAAAGATGCGCGATGCGCGTCGCGCCTTTGACCTTGTTCGGATCGGCGTCGTAGATGCCATCGACCTTGGTTGCCTTGAGCATGAGATCTGCGCCAATCTCGATCGCACGCAGCGCCGCCGCGGAGTCGGTGGTGAAAAACGGATTGCCGGTACCCGCAGCGAACAACACGATGCGGCCCTTCTCCAGATGCCTGATGGCGCGACGACGGATGTAGTCCTCGCATACCTGATTGATCTTGATCGCGCTCATCACCCGCGCGTACGCGCCCAGTTTTTCCAGCGCGTCCTGCATCGCCAGCGCGTTGATCACGGTGGCCAGCATGCCCATGTGATCGCCGGTGACGCGGTCCATGCCTTCTGCCGCCAGTCCTGCACCCCGAAAAATATTTCCGCCGCCGATCACTACGCCGACCTCGGCGCCATGCTCCACCAGTTCGATGATCTCCCTCGCCAGTCTCCCGATTACTTTGGGATCGATGCCGTAATCGGCTTCGCCCATCAGCGCCTCGCCCGAAAGCTTCAGCAGGATGCGGCGGTATTTGAGCTCAGGCAACGGCACGGCAACTCCAGCAGATTAGCGAACGGGCAAACAGCGGAAGTCTACCGCACGCGCCCAGTAGCGGCCCGGCACTATTTCTCGGCAGGCAAGTAGTACACGCGACGGATCAACGAGCCCGAGGATTCGCACACGGAACTGCCGCGCAGGGACCGTGCACTTTTCGCGGACTGCCAGCGCGCGATCTCGATGATGCTCGCGCGTCGCGCACGCCCGCACACGGAGGTGCGGGCCGGACGCCCAGCCGCAGGGACGCTTGCTTGCGCCAAAGTCCATCGATGTTGGCGCGCCCGGAGGGACTCGAACCCCCGACCACCAGGTTCGAAGCCTGGTGCTCTATCCAGCTGAGCTACGGGCGCAGTCGTTGCCGCGATCCTAGCGCGGTTTTTCGGGTCAGCACCGCGGCGCCACATCGTTTACGGCTCATGGCCTGCAGGTCGTGGTCGCGAGTCGTGCGGATTCGGCGTAAAAGTCTTTCTACCAACCGACGCCGGGCGCCGAGGCTCCCGAACCTTCAGCGAGGACTCCTGCCTGACCGCGCACCCCGTGCTGACCATTTTCCTGCCGCTCGCGCTCGGCATCATCATGCTGGGGCTGGGGCTGTCGCTGACGCTCTCCGACTTCCGGCGCGTGGCGCAGCAGCCGCGCGCGGTGCTGGTGGCGCTGGTGTGCCAGACGCTGTTGCTGCCGCTCGTATGCTTCGCGCTGGTCAAGGGCTTTGCCCTCGTGCCGGCGCTGGCGGTCGGCATGATGTTGCTCGCCGCCTCGCCCGGCGGCACCACCGCAAACCTTTACAGCCATTTGGCCCACGGCGATGTGGCCCTCAATGTCGCCCTGACCGCCATCAACTCCGTCCTTGCGGTGCTGACGTTGCCGTTCATCGTCAACCTTGCGCTCGTGCATTTCATGGGCGCGGACCAAGCCCTCCCGCTTCAGTTCGGCAAGGTGATGCAGGTGTTCGCGATCGTGCTCGTGCCGGTCGCCGTCGGCATGTGGGCGCGCGCGCGACTTCCCGGCTTCGCCGCGCGCATGCACAAGCCCGTCAAGATCGCTTCGGCCTTGTTCCTGTTGGTAATCATTGCGGTGGCGATCGCACGGGATTGGGAAACGCTCGTTCAGTACGCGCCGGTGATCGGACTGGTGGCACTGCTGTTCAACGTCGTCAGCCTCGCGGTCGGGTACGGCGTGCCGTTGCTGTTCGGGCTGCCGAAGCGCCAGGCGATCGCGATGGGCATGGAGATCGGCATCCACAACGGCACCCTGGCGATCGCCGTGGCGCTCAGCCCGATGCTTCTGAATAATCCGACGATGGCGGTGCCGGCAGCGATTTACAGCATCCTCATGTTTTTCACCGCGGCGGTATTCGGCTGGATCGTCAATCGCGGGCCGCGCCGCGAAGCATTGCCCAACGCGTAGCTTTCGCACCCAACGCGTGTCGCTGCCGCCTGAGCGGTTGTCATGCCCTGGTCTGCGCTCGCTGCCGTACTTGCTGATTACAGCGTCTTGAAGATCGACGTTACTGAGCAGGCCGCCAAATGGTGCGCAGCAGGCATGCGTAGGGCGGGCACTGCCCGCCATCACGGCGCGGCTGCGGCGAGCAGTGCCCGCCTTGCTGATTACAGCGTCTTGAAAATCGACGTGACGAGCTGCTCGGGAGTGATGAAGGTCTTGCCCAGCGCTTCATCGGTGGCCGCCGTCGGCTTCAGCGCAATGATCTCTTCCAGCGATTTGCCCTCGCGCTTGAGCGCGCCGATGCGATCCCGATAGCCCTTGTACATCGCGCCGTACGCGGCAAGTTCGGTGCGCGTACTCACTGGGCCATGGCCGGGGACCACTATCGTGTTCCTGTCGCTCAACGCGAGCCCGCGATCGACTGCCGCCAGCAATCCGCCGATGCTGCCACCGGACTCGGCATCGATGAAGGGATACAGGCCGTTGAAGTAGATATCGCCCATGTGCAGCACGTTGGCCTTCTCGAACTTCACCAGCGCATCGCCGTCGGTATGCGCGTGCGCGACGTGCCACGCGTGCACGTCGTCGCCGTTGAGATGCAGGCTCACGTCGCTCGCGAACGTCACCACCGGCAGCGCGTCGGGCGACGCGGGCGGCACGTTCTCGCCGCGCAGGAGTTGGCCGGCGCTCATGCGCTTGCGCACGTTGTCGTGCGCCACGATCACGGCGCCCGCCTTGCCAAAATTCTCGTTGCCGCCGGTGTGGTCGCCATGCCAGTGCGTGTTGATGATAAAGCGCGGCGGCTTGTCGCTGAGCTTCGCGAGTGCGGCGACGATCTTGTCGCTCAACGGCGCGAACTGATCGTCGATGATGAACACGCCGTCCGTTCCCACGCTCGCGACGATGTTGCCGCCCGCGCCCGTGAGTATGTGCGTGCCGCCGCGAAGTGGCGCGCTCTTGATCTCAACGGCGGAGAAGTCGCGTTGCGCTAATGCCGACATTGGAACCAGCAGAACAACAAGTGCGACCCGGCGGGCGAGGCTCATTGTGCGGACAATCCAAGGCAGAGGGGCCGCCAATTCAACCACATCTCGCGCTGCGACGATGAAGTGGAATATGCATGGTTTCAGAGACCCGGTATTGTCGCCTGGACTTTGACCGATCCGCACAGCTTCCGGGAAACGACCGATGCTTACGCTATTTCGCTGGAGCTTTCGCCTGATCCTGGTCGCCGTGCTGTTGCTGGCGCTGCTGATCGCGCACACGCTGACGATGCGGCCGCTCAAGATCGACTGGTTCTTCGAGCGCGTGTTCGCGGAGTTCGCGCTGAAGGATCCGGAGCTCCTCAACAGCTTGCGCATGCTGCCTGCGTGGGCGGACTGGTACAGCGACGACCTCACCGATGCCTCGCTCGCGCGCGAGGCAGATCTCAACGCGAAGCTCCGCGACGATCTTGCGACGCTACGCGCGTACGACCGCGACAAGCTGGATGTCGACACGCGTGCGTCGTACGACATCCTCGAGTACTTTCTCGCGATCCAGCAGGAAGGCGAGCGCTTTCAGCATCACAACCATCCGCTCAATCAATTGTTCGGCGTGCAGAACGAGCTGCCGACATTCATGGCGACGCAGCATTCGGTCGTGTCCGCGAAGGACGCCGAGAACTACATTGCGCGGCTCAATCAGTTTCCACGCAAGCTCGACGACGTATTGGAGAGCGTCAAGCAACGTGAGCGCGAGGGCATCGTGCCGCCGACCTTCGTGGTCGAGAAGGTGCTGGCGGAGATGCGCGGCTTTGTCGACGCCCTCCCTGTCGAGAACGTGCTCTACACCAGTTTCGACGAAAAGCTGGGCAAGCTCGACAGCACGACGATGGACGCGGCTCGGCGCACACAAATTCTGGCACTTGCCAGCGCGGCGATCCGGGGCAGCGTGTATCCCGCGTACCGGCGCATGATCGCGTACTACGAAAAGCTTCTGCCGAAGACCAAAGGCAACCACGGCGTTTGGTCGCTACCCGACGGCGCGGCTTTTTATGCGTGGGCGGTGCGGCAACACACCACGACCGATATGACGCCGGAGCAGGTGCACGCGCTGGGTCTCAGCGAAGTCGCACGCATTGAAGGCGAGATGGACACAATCCTGCGCGCGCAAGGACTAACCGAAGGCACCGTAGGCGCGCGCGTGAAGCAACTGGGCGATCGACCCGAGCAGCTTTATCCCGATACCGATGAGGGTCGGAAGCAAATCCTCAAGGATTTCCAGACCATCATCGACGACATCGACAAGGGACTAGGCCCCTACTTTGATGTCCGCCCGAAGGCGCCTGTGAAGGTCGAGCGCGTTCCCGTGTTCCGCGAGAAGACCGCGCCTGGCGCGTATTACAACGCGCCTGCGTTCGACGGCTCGCGACCCGGCATTTTCTACGCAAACCTGCGCAACGTCGCCGAGGTACAGAAGTTCGGCATGCGCACGCTCGCGTATCACGAGGCGATTCCAGGGCATCACTTCCAGGTCACGATCCAGCAGGAACTCACGGGTGTGCCGACTTTCCGCAAGATTCTGCCGTTCACCGCGTTCTCGGAAGGCTGGGCACTGTACGCGGAGCGCCTCGCGTGGGAGATCGGTTATCAGAAGAACCCACTCGACAACCTCGGCCGCCTGCAAGCCGAAATGTTTCGCGCCGTGCGGCTGGTGGTGGATACGGGTCTGCATCACCAGCGCTGGACGCGCGAGAAGGCGATCGACTACATGACCGACAAAACGGGTATGCCCTCAACCGACGTTGTAGCTGAGATCGAGCGCTATCTCGTCAATCCGGGGCAAGCACTGGCGTACAAAGTCGGCATGAATCGGATCCTCGAACTGCGCGAACAGGCCAGCCGCGAACTGGGCGCGAAGTTCGATCTGCGCCGTTACCACAACCTCATACTTACTAGTGGCAACATGCCGCTCACGTTGTTGACGCAACGCGTCAACGCATGGATCGCGGAGGAAAAAGCGCGCGGCTGAGGCAACTGTGGATATCGGTCGCGCGGATCACTGGACCCGACAGGCGCCGATCGGTCTACTGTTGGTGATCACCTGTCCCAACCGTCCGCTTTCGGCCAGAAGCAGCCCATCGGAAATCGCTCCGCGAATGTGCCGAAAAGTGATGTCCCAGAGACACTGGGCGATTCAGAGATGCCGCCCGCGTCGCGGTGGGCAACCGCTGTTGCGGCTCGGTCTTTGTAATCCCAGAAGAAAATACTCGTACACCTAGGTTCAGCAGATTTGAATCTGAATCGAACCTGGAGGTACGTGATGATCCGGCGCACTGTGATGTTGGTATTTGCTTTCGCGTTTTGCAGCGTCGCGTCTGGTCAAGACGCTGGCGAACTCAGTGTTCCCACCGCGCATGCCGGGAAGGCGTTGGGCGCGCTGACGAGCGACCTGGTCTACACGCCCATCGCGCCATGCCGGATCATTGACACTCGACTGACCGCAGCCGGGGTGATCGCGGCTGGAACCACGCGGAGCTTCATCGGAATCAATGGCACCAGCTACACGTCACAGGGCGGAAGCGCGACCGACTGCGGAACGCGTCCCTTGGTCGCCAGCGGGCTGATGTTGCACGTCACAGCTGCTACTCCCGCATTGGCAGGGTTTGCAACGGTATACGCTTCCAATACGCCGCAGCCAGCGACCAGCAACCTCCAATATTCAGCCGGCGCGATCGTCAGCAGCGCAGTACTCGCCCAGATCCCTAATCCGCCGTTGCTGTTTCAGTTCACGATTTTCAGCTCGGCCAGCGCTCACTACATCGTCGACATCGTCGGTTACTTCGCGCCTCCGGTGGCCACGGCGCTGGAGTGCATTGAAGGCGCAAGGATTTCAATAAACATCACTCCGGGCTCGATCCTCACGACCAGCGCTGTTGCTTGCCCGGCCGCATACACGTCAGTTTCAATGAACTGTGATACTGAAGTGACTGAAATGGTACTCCTCGGGGTCACTAATGTTTCTTGCACGGCACGGAACAACGGTGTCACCACCAGAAACCTAACAACAAGCCGAACCTGTTGCCGGGTGCCCGGTCGGTGAGCAACTTGCGCGTCGAAATTGCCCAGCGCCCGCGCGCTGCACTGCCGATCATGGAAAAGAAGTTTGGCAAGTTGATATTGCCTGCACTTGGAACGGCGTTGCTGGTTGGGACCTGGTGTGCGCCAGTGATCGCCGCACCGTTCGCGTATGTGGCCAACCATCGTGAAAGCACCGTGTCGGTGCTCGACATTGCCACTTCGAGCGTCACAACGACGCTGGGTGCCGGCGCGGCGCCCTTGGGCGTTGCGGTCTCAAGCGCAATGTCGCGTGTCTACGTCAGCAACCACGGCAGTGGATCGGTGACGGTGTTCAATACAAATACCCACACCGTGGTGGCCACGATCAATGTCGGCTCGCGCCCCGCCGGCATTGCCGTCAATTCTGCCGGAACCCGTGTCTACGTCGCGATCTTCGGCGCCGATTCTCTTTCGGTCATCGATACTGCCACCAATGCCGTCACGGCGACGATTCCGGTGGGCGCGAGCCCCAACGGGGTGGCAGTTAGCGCGAACGGTGCCTGGGTCTATGTGGTCAATGCAGGCAGCGACACCGTTAGCGTGATTGATACAGCGAGTAATGCGGTCTCGACGACGGTAGCCGTTGGCAAAGGTCCGATCGGGGTCGCGTTTAACCCGGTACTGGCGCGGGCCTATGTCGCCAACAGCGGCTCAGCAACGGTCAGCGTGATCGACACTGGCAACCACTCCGTGCTTGCGACGACCCGCGTCGACGGTTACCCAACGGGCGTGGCGGTCGCGCCGAACGGCAGTTCGGTGTGGGTCAGCAACGCGTTTGACGGCACTGTGCTCCGTATTGAGACGTCCGGTAACACGGTGGCCCAGAGCATCGACGTTGGCCAATACCCGGCCGGTGTCTCCCTCACGTCCAGCGGCACAACGCTCTATGTTGCACGAACCGATGCCGGCAATGTGGTTGCTGTCAACACGTCAACTGGTTCCGTCGGTACGCCGATCACGGTCGGTGCTGGACCGGTGAGCGTAGGGAGTTTCGTTGGCGCGTTGGTGGAGAACATTTTCCGCGACGGCTTCGAATAGCCGCCACAGAAAGGGGGCAAAAGAGCGTGGTCCATCAGCCCCAGGGACAACGCCGACTTGGCTGGGAGGGCAGCAAAATTTTCACGTTCCAAAGTCGGCGCGTCACGTAGTTCGGCGTCGCGCTCTCGTGGATATGAAATACAGGACATTCGCAGGAGCCGTTCTCCATTAAACATCTCACGTATGGAAGTCCCTGAGCATCACATGCTTGGTGATTTCCGTGAAGTCGGCAAAAAAAGTCCGGAAACTGGCAAGTCTGAAATGACCTTAAAAATGGTAACAAATTATGAGCGTGCAACCGTTGCAGCGGCGCAGACGCGCTGGCGCGTGCACGGCTCCGAAATCGGTCGCCATCCGGCCAAGAGCAGACGGACGCACGGCGATGTCGCGGGCTACCCGTGCCGCGATCGCGCAACTCCCTGGCTACTATGCTCGGTGGCGAAAGCGAAGGAGATGCGGTGAAAAGTTCCGGGATCGCAATCAGGATCGTGGCCGTCGTTCTGATATCCGTGATGCTCTTGGGCATAGGGCACGCAGCGGAGGGTTGGCCGAGCGAGGTCGCTCAGGTCAGTTATCGCAGTTCTGCCGACAATACCGATCAACCCGCGCTCTTTTACGCGCCGCCGGACAATAGTCCAAAGCCACTATTGGTCGCGCTCCACACCTGGAGTTCCGACTACCGGCAACCCGAAAGCATCGTCTACGCCAACTGGTGCTTAACGTGTGTATTCCGGTCGACCTGGCCGCTGATTCCGGTTGAGGCTGATCGCAGCTCTGCTGTTGAATTCGATTCTTGTGCTGGTTGTGCTCGGCGGTTGGAGTTGACACCGGATTCTGTGGAGATCGGAATCGGTAGCTGTAGCGATGGCGGGCAAACAGCGGAGGCCTGGCGTCAGATGAATGCCGAGGGCGCTGGTTGAAGTTGCCATCGGAGTTTGGCCAGACTCTGCGTGTAGCCAGGTTAGGAACCGCACTGGCGTACTATACGAGGAGCTAGATGATCGGCTTCGTCGCGGCCGGAACTTTTTCGAGTGACCGTGAGCGATTCGGGGTCCGAATGGCGCGTTAAGGAATAGGGGTCGTGCGCCTCTCGGTCAACGCTGCCGATTCAGCTTGTCTATCGCGGGCGGGCGTCCTCAGTGCTGTAGGGTCGCCATTTGGGGCACAAAGGATCTGTCAGGGGTCTCCACCATGTCGAGGAAAATCTCCGTGTGAGCATCGTAGCGACGCTGGTATTGGTCCTGCTCACCGTGAGCGCCAATGCTGCCGCACACAGTCTTTGCGGGGTGCCACCGGAAGAAATTTTCAAGAGCAGCTACGAGACGGGCGAGATACAACCAGCGCCATACGTTCCGAATCCGGCGCTTCCGCCGGACAACACTGCTCTCTTGCTGTCGGTGACGTATCCCGGCGATGGCATCACCGTCGGCACACAGTCGATCCAAGTGCGCGGAACCTATGCCGGCCCACCAAATACGGGTGTCTCGATAGGCGGTGTCCCTGCACTGCAAAGCGGCACGGGTTTCCTTAGTCGGGACGTTGCGCTTACACCAGGCTCGAATACGGTGACGGTCACGGTTACGACCGCCACTGGTGTCACCCAATCGGTCCAGCGGACGGTGACCTACGCTGCAGCTCAAACTCCTGATGCCGAACTCAAGTCGGCGTTCCCCGGCGACTACGCGCCGTTTTCGGTGAGGTTTGTGCCAACGCTGCGCGTTGGAATCGCCAATCCCGTGATCGAACGCATTCGCATCGACTACGAAACCGACGGTACATTCGATGTCGACACTACGGACGCGACGACACGCCTTACGCATCGTTATCAAGCGACAGGACTCTATCTCGCGACCGTCGAGCTGACCTTGAACGACGACAACATGGGCACGCCACCTGTCGTGGTGACGGCAACGCGCCGCGTGATGGCCGAAGACCTCGATGTCACACGCGCGACATTTTGTCACGCGTTCGACCGTTTTCGCGCCAACCTGACCGCGCAGCAGTACGCCGCCGCGCTGCAAGTATTCAATACCGAAGTACGCCCGAACTACCAGGGGTTCATCAACGGCCTCGGCACCAACGGCGGCACAGTCGCCACTGGCATTGGCCAGATCGTCGACGGCACCATCGGCCAGGAGTCCGCGCAATTGCTGCTGTCTCGCCCCATTGCTGGGCAACCCGGTCGGTTCCGTAGCTTCCCGCTCCAGTTCACTCGCGATACCGACGGCGTGTGGCGCATCTCCGCTCTATGAAGGCTCGCTCGACCCGCGGAGTCCTTGCGG
>JBKJND010000108.1:0-2622 GCA_046596095.1 Ahniellaceae bacterium
CGCCCGTAACCACCATTGCCAAAGCCGATCGTGATGCCAACGCGACCGTTGTGACCGCCATGGCCGTAGCTGTTATGGCCGCCGTAACCGCCGTAGCTGTTATAGCCGCCGTAGCCGCCGTAGCTGTTGTACCCGCCGTAGCCGCCATAACCACCGTAGCCGTAGCCGCGGTCGTAGCGATACGCCGGGTCCGGATCGTAGCCATAGCGGCTGCTGCCGTAGGAGTGCCGATCGGAATCGCGCGCGACCGAGTAACCGAGTGCCGCACCTGCGAGGGTAGCGGCCGTACGTCCGCCGCCGTGGCCGAACTGGTTACCAATCACCCCACCGACGATAGCGCCGAGAATCGGCGCCGCCGAGTCGCGGCGGCCGGCGCGATAGTCCCTGCGATCGTAGTAGTCGTCACCGTCGTCGTAATAGCCGTCGTTGTAGCCGGCGTCGACGTACCCTCCGCCGTAACTGTCGTATGCGTCGTATCCGTAGTCATCGGCGGCGACCAAGCCAGACGCGGAAGCGAGGGCAAACGCGATCGCGATGCCAAAAAGTCGTTTCATGAGTTGCGGATCTCCGGGCGCCGAGATTGGCGCGTAGTGCATAGTGGGGCCACGACCTGGTGAATCGACTGAACAAAATCACATTCCCATCACATCGTTTAGCGAAACGACAGCTATGTGACGCTGTATCGCTGCGCGATTCAGTTTGGCAACCGCTTATTCAAAGCTGTCGCGGTAAAGAATGCTGCCAGCAATATTGATTTCCATGGAGGTCTTGTCGAAGGCAAAACAGTTGCCGCCACTGATGGCGACGTTTACGCCTGATTTAACCGCTAATTCTTGGAGCACAGCATCACGCACTTTCGCTGCTCGGTCAGGGGTTAGCCGAGTAGTTTGCCGGCGATACGGAAGCCGGCGAGATAGACGCCGAGGGCGGTACCGAGGCTGGTGAGGAAGAACACGAGCAGAGTGCGTGAGACGCGGTTGCGCCACCAGCCGCGCCCGTGGGTGAGATCGTCACGCAGCGCCGCGAAATCGCCGATGCGTGGTTTGCGTGCCCAGAGCTCGACCGCCGCACTGACCATACCCGACGCAAGCGCGGGGTGTAGTGGCGTGATCGGCGAGGCGACGAAGGCCGCGATCACACTGAGCGGGTGACCGCGCGCGGCGATGCAGCCGAGCGCACCCCCGATGCCGGTCGCGAGTACCCACGTCGTGAGCGCTTCAACGCCGACATGTTTGCCTTGCGTAAAGGCCCACACGAATCCGCCGAGGATAAAAGCCACGAAGGCGTAGCCGAACCATTTGCCCCAGTGCGACGGCGGCGGCTCGGCGCGCAAGGTCGCGAGTTCATTGTCCGACGCAGCGTTCGAATCATCGAGATGTCTGGCGAGTCCTTCGAGGTGCCCGGCGCCGACCACTGCAAGCACCCGCGCGGGGCGCTCGGGTGAGTCGTTGGCGTGCTGGCGAAGGCTGGCGGCCATGTAGCGATCGCGTTCGCGGATCAACGCTTCGTACAAGTCATCCGATTGCGCGGCGAATTCCGAGAAGGTGCTGGCTAGCACGTCGCCTTGCTTGAGCTGTTCGATTTCGCTTTCGTCGATCGCGTCGTCGCTGATCACCGCAGCGACCAGGCCAGCGCTCAGTTTCGTGCGATCCCACCAGCCGAGCCGCGCGCGCGCCCGGCGCAAAGTCACGCCCACATCGCGGTCGATCAGCCACGACGGTGCGCCTTGCTGCTCGGCGACTTCGAGTGCCACGCGCATTTCGGCGCCGGGCTCGATGCCGAACTGTTCGGCGAGGCGGCGCTGGTACGCACCGAGCGCGAGGCCTGCAGCGACCACGCCCGCGCGGCCATCGCGCAGCACGCGCCAGAGATCCATCTCGGCGATCGCGTCGGGCCGGCGCAATTGCTGCGCGCGGTGCGCACACAACTCCACGGCGACCGCATCGAACGAAGTCTCGGCCAGAAGTTCGGCGACTGCGTCCGCGCTCGCGCGCGATACGTGCGCCGTGCCGAGCAACCAGAATTCGGTGCCGTCGCGAGTGACGCGTTTGAGCGGCTGGCTGCGCCAGCCGGTTTCGGTCCCTGCAGGCGTACCGCCCTCGACGGACTCAATCAACCCGATCTCAATCACGGAAGCGCTTCAACAAGTCGGCGTAAGCGTCGATGCGGCGGTCGCGAAGGAAGGGCCAGATGCGGCGCACGTTTTCGCTGCGCGCAAGATCGACATCGGCGATCAGCAATTCGGGCTCGTCGGTGTTCGCGCAGGCGATAAATTCTCCTTGCGGGCCGAGCACATGGCTCGATCCCCAGAAGCGGATGCCGTGAGTGTCCAGCGGCGATTGCTCGTGGCCGACGCGATTGCACGACAACACCGGCAGCCCGTTGGCGACGGCGTGGCCGCGATGGCTCAAGATCCACGCGTCGCGCTGACGTTCGCGTTCGCCCTCGTCGTCAGCCGGGTCCCAGCCAATCGCGGTGGGGTAGAGCAAGAGGTCCGCGCCCGCGAGCGCCATGAGGCGCGCGGCTTCCGGGTACCACTGATCCCAGCACACCAGCACACCGAGGCGGCCAACCGATGTGTCGATGGGTTCGAAGCCAAGGTCCCCTGGCGTGAAATAAAAC
>JBKJND010000175.1:0-7707 GCA_046596095.1 Ahniellaceae bacterium
TTACGCAGGACGACGCATTGCCTTCTACGTCGTTGCTCGCGCCGCGCACTTTGTAGGCATAGGTGTCGCCACCCTGGCTGGTGGTGTCGACCAGAGGACTGCCTGCGCCGTGCGCAACCATGCGGAACGCGCGGGCCGGCGCGACTGCGCAACTGCCGTCCGCGCGGTAGAGCTGGTAACCCTGCGCGCTCGAACCGGTAAAGCCGATGCCCACGCCCGAGGTGTTGTTGCTGGCGATCGAGATGGCTGTCGGAGCGGCGTTCGCCGCTGCGTCCGGCACGCCGAACGCACCCGATGCGACCAGTGCATAACCTTGCCGGTCGGAACCCTCACGGCCATTGCCTGGCGCATCAGTGGCCTTGACCCGCAAAGTGTACGCACCTGCAGCAGGCGCCACGATGCGAATCTGCTCGACGTTGTTGCGGTCGTCCGCGATGCCTATGTTCGGTGACGAAGCACCGGCGACAAACGCGTTGCCGCGATAGAGATTGGTGCCCCCGGGGCCGACCACTTCCAGGTCGAGGTTGTTGACGCGATTGATCGCCGAGCCGGGCGCGCCTTCCGGGTCCATCCAGACCAAGCTGACCCGCAATTCCTCGCCCGCACCGACGGCGTTGAGGGTGTACTCGTGCATCTGTCCCGTATTGAGACCGGCATCGTTCTCCCGTTCGAAGTAACGCGCGCGCCTGTTGTCGCCGGCGCCGCCGCCGACGGCGCTGTTGAAATACAGGGTGTTCTCGAGAAACATGCGGCCCCAGCCAAACGTGTTGGTGGGATAGACGCCGAGAATGGCAGTGCCGTTCAGCAGCACCGCCTTCATCAATGCGCCGTTCGGGTCAACGACGTCGGCCGCGGTCTTTGCGCCTCGAGGATAAAAACCTTCACTGAAATACTGACGCATCAGCGCGGTACCGCCTGCGATGGTGGGCGTCGCCATGGAGGTGCCACTCAGGGACTTGCTGATACCAGTCTGAACCGTCGCACCATTGTTGCTGTTGCCGGAAGCGGAAATGATCGCGCTACCCGGCGCCATGATGTCCGGCTTGATGCGATTGTCGTCGGTGGGCCCCTGGTTCGAGAAAGAGGCAACCACGGCGCTATTGCCGTGCCCCATCGCGCCGACGGTCAGCACATTCTTTCCATTACCGGGAGTGCCGGTGCTGCCCACGATCGGGACACCGTCATTGCCGGCCGCCACAGCGATCAGCAGGTTCTCGAGTTCCCACGCGGTGGAGTCGGCGTCGATGTCGTTGCCACCGTAGGCGCCCGCACTCTGCGAGCCCCAGCTGTTGCTGTGGATGCGCGCGCCCGCGGTGGCAGCCTGTTTCAAAGTGCCGACAAGGTCGTTGATGCGCAGTCCCGCACCAGCGCCCTCAAGACCAATATCCTGAAACAGGATCTGCGCGTTGGGCGCCATGCCGTCGTCTCCGCCGGCATCGTGCGCAGGGTCGGTCGGCGACGAGGTCTGTCCACGATCGCCGGCAACTGAACCTACGACGTGCGTGCCGTGGAACACTCCGCCGTCGTACGCGGTGGCTCCAGGCTGCACGAAGTATCCAAACACCTTGCGGTTCGGGTGGGTGCTGCCCACCAAGGGCAACAACGGCGACTCGGCGTCGGTGATTTCCGTCACGACGCCGGTGCCCTTGTCGAGCGCGGTAAACCAGGACTCGTTGCGATCGAGCCCCGAGTCGGCGACTGCGACGATCTGGCCAGAGCCAATGAGATCACGGTCCCAGATCGGGCTGCCGGTGGTCGCATTGGCCTGAATCGACGGAAACGATTCGTCGTTGAATGGCTTCGGCTCAACGAAAGGCGCGATCCAGAGTACGCCGTCGATGCGCGAGAGCGCCACGACTGCCTCCTGATACTTGAGGCTCGGCACTCGCACGCGCAGTCGCGGATGATTGGCATCCTCGCGCAGGTTCAGCACTTCGGCCTCAGGCATCGACTTGCGCAACGCCGCAGCGAAGCGCGCAGCGGACTCGCCAGCGAAGCCGTCCACTTCGAGATCGTTGCGGAACTCGGTCGCCCCGTCGAAGACCGGGCTCGACAGCGGATCGACCTTCCACTCGGACGCATAGGCACCGACCCAGCGCACGGCGTTGTCGGTCGCCAGGGAGGCGAGGCCGCCCGCGCCCAGGCGCACGGCGTAGGCGTTGTTCGGGACGAAGGCGACCACGGTGTGGCCCTTGCGCTCCAGCCGCACGCGCGCCGCCGATGCGTCTTCGCCGGCTTCGAACTGGACGATTGCGTAGCGCCCGTCCTTTGCGTCGGCAAAGCTTGTCGCCGCGGCAACTTCGACGCGAGGATCGAAAATGCCCGCGCGCAACGCCAGCAGCTGCGGCGCGCTGGCGGCTCGCGACAACGGAGAGAGGGATCCGCCGTCCGCAGCGGCGGATCCGGCCGATACGCCGAGACAGAGTGCGGCAGCGATGGAAAGGGTCAATAGAGAGCGGTTCAGACGAAGCATGGTGAGAAAGTCCGGGTGGGGCGCGAGGTCAATCCATCAGTATCGACTCCTGCTGCGCTGCTCGCAACAGCGAAGCAGGTCGCAATTTCGCTGGTCTTCCTGGCACCTGGACGCGGGCCGGCAGTTGCTTGCACGGCACCGGGCCTGCCGTTGCATCTGCTTCGTGAACTGGCCCCGCGAGCGGGTGGGGCCGTCCTCGGGTATACTCGCCCGTTCGCCGCGACACCCTCGACTCGCCCTGCGCGCCTGCGCCTGTGGGCGCGAGGCTTTGCGCGCTTCGTCCCGCAGCAAATCTGGAGTTTCCTCATGGCTGTCGCCAAACCCGCAGCAACCACCCGCACCGGCCCCAATTCGCGTGGCGGTTCGGATCCGTTCGCCGACAAGCGGCTGACCAGCGGTCGCATTTCTTCCGACATCTCGGAATTCGAGCGCACGGGCGGCAAGGTTGAAGTGCTCGGCATCACGCGCGACTGGTACAAGCCGTCCGCACCGTCGGCGCGCTCGAACAAGTCTGCCGCCAAGACGGCACCGGCAACGCCGAGCGCCGCAGTGGTCGCCGCAGCGGCGACGCCTGCCACTCCGCGCAAACGCGTCCGCACACCCGCCAAGCGCTAAGCCGTAAGCGCAACGCCGGATCGGTGTGAGCCTCCGGCTGCCGGCTCGTCCGGGTCGGCAGTCTCACACTCTGCACTATCCCGGCGCCGACCGGGTTCTCGAGCAGCTGAAGAGCACTCGCCTGATCGTTTAGACTCCACCGCGACGGCGCTGCCCAGTGCCGGCAAGGGGGTCATGCGTGCGTTTCGAGGCCGGGTCCAAGTTCGCGGGTTACACGGTGGTGTCGCGCCTGGGGCGCGGCGGCATGGCGACCGTGTACCTCGTGCGGGAAGAAGGCCTTGATCGACTCGTTGCGCTCAAGGTGCTGCCGGAGCAATTGGTCGACGACCAGCAGTTCGGTCCGCGCTTCGAGCAGGAAGCGCGAGTCATCGGCAGCCTCGATCATCCGCACATCATTCCGCTGTATCGCTACGGCATCACCGAGGACGTGCCGTGGATGGCGCTGCGCTACGTCGACGGGGGCGATTTCGCCACGCGACTGATCGCGCGTCCGCTCGCGCTCGCGGAGGGCTTCTCCATCCTGCGCGGCGTCGCCAGCGCGCTCGACTACGCGCATCGCAAAGGCGTCGTGCATCGCGACATCAAGCCACAGAACATTCTCCTGACCAGCGAAGGCAACTCTTATCTCGCCGACTTCGGTGTGGCGAAGCTGCTGCAGGCGTCGAACGTTTCGCACACATTGATTGGCGGCATCGTTGGCTCGCCGGCGTACATGGCCCCGGAACAGGCGCAGGGCCACGCCATCGGTGCGCATACCGACATCTATTCGCTGGCAGTGATCTGCTTTCAGTGGATGACCGGAAGTCTGCCCTTCGAGGCGGATACGCCGCACGCGATCCTGCTCAAGCATGTGCTGGAACCCTTGCCTGTGGAAGCGCTCGGATTGCTGTCGCCAGCCGTCGCGGCGGCGTTGCAGCGCGGCATGGCCAAGCGTCCCGAAGATCGTTTTCCAACGGCGGGGCAATTGATCGTCGCGCTGGAACAGGCAATGTTCGCACCGATGTCGACGACACTGGATGGGCTGCCCGCGCTGACGCCTTCCGGTCTGCGTGCGGTCAGCGGCATGGATCGTCGGCTCGACACACCGACCACTTTGTCGCGGCCTGTCGTCGAACCTGTTGCGCGCACCGAAACGCCCACCACGCTGACCAGGGCGGTCGTGGATCCAGCGCCACCCGCCGCGCCGCGCCTCGAGCGTTGGCCGCCCCCGCCCGATGTTGCAGAACCAGTGCCCGCGCCCGCATGGTCGGCTCCCGAGCGCTCCATCGAGCAAGCGTACGTTCCCCCAGGGACGCCGCAGACTGCGGAGCCCATCAGCCGCGTCAGCGCGATGTTGCAGGCACTCCAGCCCGCGCCTTCCCGCTCCCCGCCGACGCTGACGCCTTATGCAGAACCGCCGGCCAGCGCGTTGACGCAAATGCGCCGTCCGCTTGCGTTTGTCGCGTTGGGTGCCGCGCTGTTGATCGGCATCTACATTGTCGGGCGACTGCTTGCATCCGACCCGGCCGGGAGCTTCGGTGAGGTCGCAAGTACTGATGGTGGATCGGAGAATGCGACTCCGGCCGGCACCGCGCCTAGTCAGGACTCGACTGAGAGCGAGCAACAGGGGGTTTCGGCCGAGGCCGGAAAGCAAGCCCGCGAGACCTTGAGACTCGAGCGAGAGCGCATGGCGCAGCTCGGCAATTCGTCGGCCGGCGAAGGGGAGGTTGCGCAAGCACCTGTGGCAGCTGCGGGCCAATCTCGAGAAGTCCAGCTTGCAGAAGCACTCCGGGCAGCAAGTGAAGTCGAAGCCGCCAATCGCACCGCACAACTGGCGGAAGACAAACGTATTGCTGCGGAGCGCGAAACAGAACGTCGCGCTGCGGAAGCGCGCATCGCCGCTGCGCCCACAAAACCCATCGTCGCGTTACCCCTGCCCTCGGCACCCGCGGTGGCCGCCCCGGTGCAGGCGATCCCGGATCCTGTGATCGCTGCAACACCGACCGCCGTGGCACCGTCCAGCGAGGCGACACAGGCGGCACCGGTGGCGCCCGTAACCTCCGTCGCGCAACGACCCGCACCCGCTCCGAGAATCGTCGGTGGTTTTGTCGACAAAGGCGGCGGCGTGCTCACTGACAGCCGCACGGGCTTCGAGTGGACGCAAGCCGACAACGGTTCCAGCATCGACTGGGGCAGCGCGAAGCGGCACTGCAGCAAGCGTGGTGGCGGTTGGCGCCTGCCGAGCGCAGGTGAGCTGGTGCAGTCCATCGACGGTGGCGGCGCGAAGTCGACGCGTTGCGGCAATTCGAACTGCCGTGTGTCGAAGTTGTTCGACCTCAGCAGTTCCAAGTTCTGGTCGTCCGACAAGGCCGGCAGGGAATTCGCTTACGTTGCTTATCTCGACAACGGCAAGGTCCAGGCAATCTCCGTCGATCTCGGTTCGCCGCGTGTGCTCTGCATCCGCAAACCCTGACTCAATCGTCCCCGTTCGATCACGCCGCCTGCGCGCGTACTCGTGCGTTGATCTCCGCACCTCGAGTGCGTCGTGCGATGCGCAAGTCGTAATCGGTCTGCAAATTGAGCCAAAGCTCTGCGCTCGTTGCGAAACGTCTGGCAAGACGAAGCGCCGTGTCGGCGGAGATCGTGCGCCTGCCGCGCACAATCTCGCTGACCCGATTGGGCGGCACGTCGAGATCGCGCGCCAACGCGTGCATGCTGATTCCCATGGGTCGCATGAACTCTTCGGACAAGATCTGTCCAGGTGGTATCGGTTCCAGAATTTCGCGACTCATCGGATTCTCCAGCGCTTGTTCGTGGGCAGGCGAGCGCTTCAGGCGGTGATGGGGTTGGCTTTTTCGGGATCGAGTTTGTAGAGCTTGAGGGCGCGCGCGGCCTCGCTGGGCTTGAGTGCGCCATCCGCGACCAGCGCGCTGACGGCGGCATGCGCGACGTAATGGCGATCGACTTCGAAATGACGACGCAGGTTCGCGCGTGTGTCGCTGCGACCGAAGCCGTCAGTGCCGAGCACGCTGTAACGCATACCGGCCGGCACGAACGCGCGGATCTGGTCCGCGTACGCGCGCACGTAATCGGTCGCCGCGATCGCGGGGCCGGTGCGGCCGTCGAGCTTGCCGGTGACGTGCGCGACGCGCGGCGATTTCGCATCCGGATGCAGGCGGTTGTGGCGCTCGCAATCGAAACCGTCGCGCCGCAGTTCATTGAAACTTGGACAACTCCAGATATCGCTGACCACGCCGAAATCCGCGGCGAGCAGTTCGGCGGCTGCCATTGATTCGCGCAGGATCGTGCCCGAGCCCAGCAGCTGCACCTTGAGCTTGGCGCGCCCTCCGTCCTTCAGGAGATACATGCCCCTGATGATGTCGGCCTCGGCACCCTCCGGCATCGCCGGATGGGTGTAGTTCTCGTTCATCAGCGTCAGATACCAATACGCGTCTTCCTGCTCGGTGAGCATGCGGCGCATGCCGTCCTGCACGATGACGGCTACCTCGAACGCAAACGTCGGATCGTAGGCGCGGCAATTCGGGATCGCGCCCGCGAGCAGGTGCGAGTGCCCGTCCTCGTGTTGCAGGCCTTCGCCGTTGAGCGTGGTGCGGCCCGCGGTCGCGCCGAGCAGGAATCCGCGCGCGCGCATGTCGGCGGCCTGCCAGCAACTGTCGCCGATGCGCTGCATGCCGAACATCGAATAGAAAATGTAGAACGGCAGCATCTGCAGGTTGTTGGTGCTGTAGCTGGTCGCAGCGGCGAGCCACGAGCAGAACGCGCCGCATTCGGTGATGCCTTCCTGCAGCACCTGGCCTGCCTGATCCTCGCGGTAAAACATCAACTGGCCCGCGTCCATCGGCTTGTACTTCTGACCGAACGGCGCGTAGATGCCGATCTGCCGGAACAGGCCTTCCATGCCAAAGGTGCGCGCCTCGTCAGCGACGATCGGCACCACGCGCGGACCCACCGCCTTGTCGCGCAGGATGAGGTTCAGCACCTGCACGAAGGCCATTGTGGTCGAGATTTCGCGGTCGCCGGACTCCTTCAGCAGTCGCTCGAAAACTGCGAGCTCCGGTGTCGGCAGCGACTCATCGGCGCGCGCGCGGCGCTGTGGCAAATGGCCGCCGAGTGTCGCGCGGCGTTCCTGCAGATACTTCACTTCCGGCGAGTCGGCGCCCGGATGGAAGAACGGCACGTCATCGAGTTGCGCGTCTTCGACCGGTATGCGGAAACGATCGCGGAATGCCTTGATCGCGGCCGTGTCCATTTTTTTCTGGCCGTGCGTGATGTTCTGCGCTTCGCCGGCCAGGCCCATGCCGTAACCCTTCACGGTCTTGGCGAGGATCACCGTAGGCTGGCCCTTGTGCGCCGTCGCCGCTGCGTACGCTGTGTGCACCTTGACCGGATCGTGGCCGCCGCGATTGAGGCGCCAGATGTCTTCATCCGACATGTTCGCGACCAGCGCCGCCGTCTCGGGGTTCTTGCCGAAGAAATGCTCACGCGTGTACGCGCCGCCGAACGCCTTGCAGTTCTGGTATTCGCCGTCGACGGTTTCCATCATCAGCTTGCGCAGCGCGCCACTGTGATCCTGCGCCAGCAACGGATCCCAGTAACTGCCCCAGACAACTTTCAGCACA
>JBKJND010000456.1:0-5360 GCA_046596095.1 Ahniellaceae bacterium
AAGCCTGATCCGAAGCGGCGGGCGCACCGACGAAGACCAGATGCAAGCTCGTTGCGATATCGGCATGCTTCCCAACGCTGATTTTTGCGCCGGACTCCGCCATTGCCGTATTCAAACGCGCGAACACGTCGTCGCCTTGCGACAACGATGCAATCTGCTCCGCCGCTCCGGCTTCCGCACCATCGCGCACAGACAACTCGACGCCGACCGGCGATCCGCCGAAGTCGGAGAGCGCCGCATCGAAGGATCCGTTGACGAACACCAGCCGCGGCGACGCAATACGATCGAGCAAGCCGGCAGCGATTCCAGATGCGGGCAGGGCGCGCGAAAAACTGCGTCGTTCCAGCGCGCGCAGGGAGGTGTACTTCCACGCTTCGCTGCGCGGACCGGGAAGACCCTCCCGCACGACCGCGTCAATCGTCGTTCGCCGCGCAGCATCGCCTGCGAATGCTGCGCCGAGTGATTCAAGCAGCGCACTCATCAGGCAGCTACGACCGAAGCCGGGGCGATACGATCCTTGATCCACGCATAGCCGTGCGCTTCGAGCTGCTCGGCGAGTTCCGGTCCGCCCTGCTCGACGATGCGGCCGTCCGCCAGTACCACTACGACATCGGGCTTGATGTACTCGAGCAGTCGCTGATAGTGCGTGATGACGATAAATGCGCGCTCCGGCGAGCGCAGCGTGTTGACCCCTTCTGCAACCGTGCGCAGCGCGTCGATGTCGAGGCCCGAATCGGTCTCGTCGAGGATCGCAAGCCTGGGCTCGAGTACCGCAAGCTGAAAGATCTCGTTGCGCTTCTTTTCGCCGCCGGAGAAACCCTCATTAACGCCGCGATGCAAGAGATCGTCCTTGAGATGCAGCACTTGCAGCTTCGCCCGCACGAGTTTGAGGAACTGCACCGCGTCGAGTTCGGGCACGCCACGCGATTTGCGCTGCGCATTGAGCGCCGCGCGCAGGAAGTATGTGTTGTTGACGCCGGGAATCTCGACCGGATACTGGAATGCGAGAAAAAGTCCCGCCGCAGCGCGCTCTTCGGGCGCGAGTTCGAACAAATCACGACCCTCGAATGTCACCGTGCCGGCCGTGACTTCGTAGCCTTCGCGGCCAGCCAGCACATGCCCCAGCGTCGACTTGCCGGCGCCGTTCGGCCCCATGATCGCGCACACCTCGCCCGCCGCCACTTCGAGCGACAGACCCTTCAGTATTTCCCGCCCGTCCACGCGGACGTGCAAATTCTCAATTTTCAACATTCAAACGGCTCCGGCGGACGTAGGGAAAAACTTCAGTCTTGTTTGGCCTCGGAAGATCCTTTCAGCGAACATTCCCAGGCATTGCAGGAGCGCTGCGAGGCGAGAACGGAACATCACAAGTTGCGGTAATTCGACCCGACAACGCCGCTCGCGCATCGTGCGCCCCGATTCGCGCATCGTGCGCTCCGGCAAGCAGGCATCCATGCGGCAGCAATCCGGCCCGGCCATCCATGGCCGTGCGTTCGGCGGGTCGCGCCAGTGGCGCGACAATTCCCGCCTCACCCAATCCACCCCTCCAGAAGATCGGCGAATTCGTCTGCGTGTTCTTCCTCTTCGGCGAGGATCCACATCAGCAAGCGCTTGGTGGTGGTATCGCGGTCGCCAATGTACGCGATCATTTCGCGATAACTTTCAATCGCGATGCGCTCGGCGATGAGATCTTCCTTCACCATGTCCTTGAGATCTTTGCCTTCCTTGTATTCCGCGTGCGATCGGGCCGTCAGTGTGTCGGGGTTGAGGTCGGGTTCACCCCCCAGCTGCACGATGCGCTCCGCGATTTTGTGCGCGTGTTCCTGCTCCTGCTTGGCGTGTTCGAGAAACTCTTTCTTGATGCCTTCGGCCAGCATGCCGGACGCCATGAAGTAGTGACGCATGTAACGCAACACGCAAACGTATTCGGTAGCGAGCGCCTCGTTGAGCAACTTGCAGACCGCGACCCTGTCGGCGGCATAGCCTGCGGTCACGGCGCCCTTGTCGATGTTCTTGCGCGCGTTACTGCGCAAGGTGGCGACAGGCGTCATGCCCGGCACGGGCGATGTGTCGCTCTTTGGCGTTTTGCGCGCGACGGTTGGTTTGGGTTTGCTCATGGACGAAGACTCCGAAATGACGACGTGGGGGCTCTACTTGAGAGCGGCAAGAATTGCTTCCGCGCTTGAGACATTGAACTCGCCGGGTGCCTCGACGGCCAAGTGCTCGATCACACCGTCGTTGGCGATCAGCGCAAACCGCTTGGAGCGAACGCCCATGCCGTAGTGCGTTGCATCCATCTCAAGTCCCAGCGCTTTCGAGAATTCCGCGTTGCCGTCGGCAAGCATGAGCAGGCCATCCGGCACGGACTGGTCGCGGCCCCATGCCTGCATCACGAACGCATCGTTGACCGACATGCAGGCGATCGCGTCCACGCCTTTGGCCTTGATCGCATCGAAATGCTCAACAAATCCCGGCAGATGACGCTCCGAACAAGTCGGCGTAAACGCTCCCGGTACCGCGAACAAAACCACGCGCTTGCCGGCGAAGAAGGATCCGGTGTCGACTGGCTGGACGCCGTCTGCGACGTGCTTGAGGGTTGCGGCCGGGATGCGGTCGCCTACGGCGATGGTCATGTCGAGTTTCCTTGTTGGCGAGTTGGTGGATGGCGCGAATGATAGCGAAGCTGCGTGAACGTCTGGTCGCGAGCGCGGACAGGTAAACTCGCAAATGCGGTTTTCGTGACTGCGGTTTCTCACGCGACAGCCGCTTCACTTACTTTGCCGAGAGCGAACCACGCAGAACTATGGAATTCAAGGACTACTACGCGATTCTGGGCGTGCCCGCCGCGGCTACGGCGGCGGAGATCAAAAAGGCCTATCGCAAGCTCGCAAGCAAACTGCATCCGGACGTCAGCAAGGAGGCGGACGCGGAGAGTCGGTTCAAGACCGTCAACGAAGCGTACGAGGTGCTGGGCGATGCCACCAAGCGCAAGTCCTACGACAAGCTCAAGGCGCGTGGATATCGCGCGGGCGAGGAGTTTCGCCCGCCACCGGACTTTCGCCAGGGCGGCGACTCGGATTTTGGCCCGGAAGGGTCCGCAGGACTCGGCGACCTTTTCGAATCGCTGTTTGGCGGCGGTCGCGGGGGTCAGGCTGGATCGCCCGGCGGACGCGCCCGCGGCAAGCCGCCGGCCACACGCGCGGTACTCGCGATCGATCTCGAAACCGCGCACGCAGGGTCGCAGCAGCGCTTCCAGATCGACGGTCGTACGCTTGAGGTGCGCATTCCTGCCGGGATTCAACCGGGGCAACAGATTCGTCTGGCCGGACAGGGCGGCAACGGCGGCGATCTGATGCTCGAGATTCAGTATCGACCGCATGCGCGTTACAGCGTGGACGGTCGCGATCTCACTTTGCGCCTACCGTTGGCGCCGTGGGAAGCCGCGCTTGGCGTTGAGCTCAAGGTGCCGACGTTGGGCGGTGAGGTGTCGTTGCGTATTCCGCCGGGCTCGGGAAGCGGGCGCAAATTACGACTCAAGGGACGCGGATTGCCAGGCGATCCCGCCGGCAATCAATTTGTGGTGATCGAAGTGCAGGTACCGACTCCACGCGACGACGAAGAGCGCGCGGCCTTTGCGCGACTCGCCGAAAAATTCCCGGACTTCAAGCCGCGCGAAGCTTGAATCACCCTGGGGTTGTAGTGCCGACCTTGCTCGGCTGCTTTGCGTGGATCGGGAACTTCGGGAAGTGCAGCCGAGCAAGCTCGGCACTACAAAAAACCGATACGCGGTGTTCGATGGGTTTATCCCGCGAGGAACTGGTTGATTGTGGCCTCGAGCTCGGATTCCTTGATCGGCTTGGTCAGGTACGCCTTGGCGCCTTGACGCATGCCCCACATGCGGTCCGTATCCTGATCCTTGGTGGTTACAAGGATCACGGGGATATGGCACGTGGTCGGATCCTTGCTGATCTGGCGCGTTGCCTGGAAACCGTTGAGGTTCGGCATCACCACGTCCATCAGCACCAGATCCGGCAGCTCGCGCTTGGCGACTTCAACACCTGAAGCACCGTCCTCTGCGGTAATGACCGTGTGGCCCAGACCTTCGACAATCTTCTTGATGCCCACCAGTTGCGAGGGTGAGTCATCGACGATCAGCACACGGGCCATGGTTCGATTTCCGTCGGAGCGAGTGGGGTAGGGGACTTCAGAACCGCACCAGAGTGCGGCCAAAAGACTTCCCTGCCAGCATGCTAGCAAAAACGCCGGGCAGCTGATCGATGGCGATTTCCCGGGTGGCTATCCGCTCCAGGTGCGCGGGCTTCCAGTCGCCAGCCAGGTGCTCCCAAATCGCGCGCCGAATGGGCAGCGCAGTGCCCGCAGACGCGATCCCGAGCAAGGACACGCCGCGGATGATGAGCGGCATCACCGTGGTCACCAGCTCCGGGTTGTCGGCCAGGCCGCAGCAGGCGATGTTTCCGTACGCGTGAATCACGCGGGTGAGCGCGGCGAGCTGCTCGCCGCCGACGCTGTCGATCGCACCCGCCCACTTGGACGACTCGAGGGGTCGCTGCCCCCAATGGATGCCATGGCGTGAAATGCATTGCCGCGCGCCAAGCGCGATCAGGAAATCGAAGTGCTCGGGCTTGCCGGTGATGGCGTGCGCCTCGAATCCTGCCTGCGTGAGAATGTCGATCGCGAGCATGCCGACACCGCCGGTCGCCCCGGTCACCACGATCGGTCCCATCTCCGGAGTCTGGCCGTTCGCAAGCATGCGATACAGGCTCAAGGCCGCGGTGAAGCCGGCCGTGCCAAGCATCATCGACTCGCGAAGATCGAGTCCCCTGGGCAGCGGTATCGTCCAGCGTGCGGGCAACCGCGCGTATTCCGCATAACCGCCATCGCGTGTTTCCGACAGTCCGCTACCGGTCGCCAGCACGGCATCGCCTTCGCGGAAGGACGGGTCGGTCGAGGCCACTACGTGACCGGCAACGTCGATACCGCCGACCAGCGGAAATCGGCGCAGGATCTGCCCGCCGCCCGTGCCGGCCAATGCGTCCTTGTAGTTGACCGACGAGTAGGCGGTCTTGATCACCACTTCGCCTTCGCTCAAGTCGGCAAGCAAAATGTTCTCGACACCCGCGCTATGGCCCGCAGCGACGTCACGGCCGTCGTTGCTGCTGTGAATCCGAAACGCGCGGAAGGGTTGATCTGGCGTGGTCATGTCTGGGCGGCGTCGATGCGGTAACGGAGCATAACTCCGCTACACAATCGCTCGCATCCCCCGCTGTTGTAGAGCCGGACCTGACGTTTCCCCTGTTTTTCGGCTTGCAGCGCTCGCTTGGAATCGAACTTCAGAAGCG
>JBKJND010000453.1:0-3361 GCA_046596095.1 Ahniellaceae bacterium
TCCTGGCGCTCGCGTGCACGCTGTTGCC
Organism: Ahniellaceae bacterium; assembly: GCA_046596095.1. Lineage (GTDB taxonomy): Bacteria > Pseudomonadota > Gammaproteobacteria > Xanthomonadales > Ahniellaceae > JBBQNY01. The sequence goes on from JBKJND010000453.1 coordinate 29, forward strand.
GTTCGCGCTGTCGCTGGTCGCGCTGCGTCACATGAGTGCTTTCGCGGCGCAGCTCATCGTAAATCTCGAACCGGTCTACGCCATTGCCCTGGCCATCGTGCTGCTCGGGGAGCAGCGCGAACTGACCCCGATGTTTTACGCGGGCGTCGCGATTATCTTCGCGGCGGTGTTTGTGCATCCGCTGCTGGAAGTGACGCGTGCGCGCGGCGCTCAAAAATCCGGCGAGCGCGCGATTCCCATTGATCGATGAACGTAACCGGGTTTTTCACTGGGCGTTGACAGCGCGCGCGGTGTGCTGTCGTCCAATTGCGCAATGCCCGTGAGCGGGAGGACGGTTGATGCGGGGCGCGGCACACGAAAAAGTCGGCCACGGACCTTTGCCGATCGATCAGATCGCGCTTGAGCTTGCGGGCGAGCGTGAGCGTCGGCAGCTGGCAGAGAGCGCTGCCGAATCCACCACCGCGCGGCTGCATCGCGAATTCAAGGCACTCGAACTGGCGCGCGCGATTAGCGAAATCGCGAACTCCGCCAATTCGCTTGCCGAAGCGACGCAGGCGGTGTTTGCGGCGCTGTTCGCGGCCACCAGCTGGCGAACGGGATTTCTGTGGCGGGCGTTCAACGATGGTCGGTGGGAGCGCCTCGGCGCCGAACGCGACAAGCAAGGCGAAGTCATTGAATTCGAAGCCACCCCACAGAATCAGCTGCCGGACTATCTCGCTCGTTTGCGCGGCGGGCAGCGCACTGCGGTGTTCGAAGAGACTACCAGGACGGCGCTACACCCCGACGTTCAACGCCAGGTTTCGACAGCGGTCATTCGCGGTGCCACGGGCATCGACGGCTACGTCGAACTGTGGTCCGAGGCACCAGACGAGGTCGCGGAATCGGCGTTCGACATCCTGCGTCACGTCGCCGTGCAGCTCGGGCATCTGCTGCGTCGCGAGCAGACCTCGGACGCTCGCGATGGCTTGCGCGAACGCGACGCGCTGACGGGAATGCTCAACCGCGTCGGTCTGGTGTCAGCGCTCGCGGCGTGCGACGAACCAACGTTGACCGACAAACGCGGGCTGACGGCATTGGTGGTCGCCGACATCGTCGACTTCGCAGCCTGCAACGATCTCATGGGGCAGAGCACGGCCGACCGGTTGCTGGTCGAAGCTGGCCGAAGAATTGCTGCGGAGGTTCCGGCGGAATATCCGGTGGCCCGGATCTCGGCCAACGCATTTGCGTTTCCTGTCGTCGCCGGACGCGACGAAGCACTTGATGATGGCGAACTGCAGTTCGCCAGCGAGCGGGTGCTCGCGGCCGCCGATATTGCCTTCGGTGCCGATCGTGGAGTCGTCGGCAGGTTCGAGTTTCGGATCGGCATCGCGCGCTGCGAACCGGGAGTGCGCACGAGCGACCTGCTCGCCCGCGCCGAGACGGCGCTGCGGGTCGCGAAGAAGGATGGGGTGCGCGCGCGCATGTTCGAGTCGGCGATGACGCAACAAGCCGGTCGCGCGGCCCAGTTGCGGTTCGCCCTGGCGCAGGCGCTCGAGCGGGAAGAGTTCACTGTGGTCCACCAGCCGTTGGTCAATCTGGCGGATGGACGCATCGTTGGGGCGGAGGCGCTGCTGCGCTGGCACAGTCCCGAGCATGGATCGGTCGCCTGCGTCGAGATGGTGCCGATGCTCGAGGAGTCCGGGCTCATTCGCGAGGTCGGCACCTGGGTACTCGACCAGACGCTTGCGACCGCGGCGCAACTGCACAAATTGACGGACGGCAACTGGGTGCACGCGATCAACACGTCGGCGATCCAGTTCCAGGACCGCGATTTCGGGACAACTGTCACACAGGCCCTGTCGCGCCACAGCTATCCCGGCTCGGCGCTGGAAATCGAAATCACCGAAAGCGTGTTGCTGCAACCGACGCCGCGTGTCCGCGCGAACCTGCGCACGCTGAAGGGCCTCGGCGTGCGCATGTCGCTGGACGACTTCGGCACGGGTTTCAGCGCCATGTCGAATCTGCGCACGTTCGATATGGACCGGCTCAAAATCGACCGCAGCTTCGTCACCAATCAGGCGTGCGACCCGCGCGCCGATCGCCTGGTCACCTGCATGGTGGCGATTGCGCGTGCTCTGTCCATGGACGTGATCGGTGAAGGAGTCGAATCGTACGCCGATCTCGATTTCTTGCGCCGCAATGGCTGCGAATTGGGACAAGGCTTCGGACTCGCGCAAGCCATGCCGACGTTGGCGCTCTTCGACCTGGTGCGCAGCGGCACACGCCTGCGGCCAACAGCCTGACGGATCTCGGCTTTTGTAGAGCGGTGCTATGCGCCGTTGCTCTTGCATGACGCCATCGTCGAACTGCAGCCGGACATAGTCCGGCTCTACAAAAGCGGGAAATCAGGCGAGCGCGCGCTTCGGGAAACCGACCATGCGCTGCGCTTCTTCGTCCCACAACTTCAGGCGCGCGCTCTTGAGGCTGGACCAGATCGTGATCCGCGGGGCCTGGCGGAGCAGCGGCGTCGATTCGAACGCCTCGCGCAACCGATAGTTGGGAATGCGAATCGCGAGGTGATGGATGTGGTGGTATCCGATATTGCCGGTGAACCAGTGCAACACGCGCGGCAAATCGAAAAACGAACTGCCGGAGACAGCGGACTCGTGCGGATTCCACTCCGCGCCCCGCGCCCAGTACGCGCCCTCGAACGTGTGCTGCACGTAGAACAACCAGACGCCCAACGCGCCGGCGATCATCACCGTCGGCAAGTGCACCGAAAGCACCGTGACGAACCCGAGCCACGCAGCCAGGGAGCCGTAAAACGCCAGGATCGCCGCGTTGTTGAGCCAAACGCTGGCCCATTCCTTTTTCCACGCGCGCGGCAGATCGAACGGCAGGCGATGCTTGATCACGAACTGGTAAGCGGGTCCGATGCCAAGCAACACCGGCGTGCTGCGATACAGGCGATATCCGAACCGCCCCCACCAGGATTTCGCGCGGTACTCGGCCACGGTCAGCGTGGCGACATCGCCAAATTCGCGGCGATCGAGATTGCCTGAAGTCCCGTGGTGCACGGCGTGGGTTTTCTTCCAGTAGCTGAAAGGAAACAGCGTGATCAGCCCGAGACACGCACCCACCCACTGGTTCGCGCGCGCGCTGGCGAAAAACGACCCGTGCCCACAATCATGCTGGATGATGAAGAGCCGCACGTACATTCCGGCCAGCGGCAGTGCCAGCAGCAAGGTCCAGAAATAATTCAGCCCCGCAACGCGGGTCCAGGCCATCAGCGCCCACAGCCCGACAAACGGCAGCAATGTGTTGGTGAGCTGCCACAAGGCGCGCCCGACGTGC
>JBKJND010000110.1:0-2724 GCA_046596095.1 Ahniellaceae bacterium
GACGCTAATGCTGCCGACCCGATCACCGCTCGACGTCCCGATCAGGGAGTTGGCAGACGAGATCAGGCCCGAGCGCCCGGTAGTGCCGTCGGCCCAAGTCACCGCACCTACATCTGCGGTGGCGCCGTTGTTCCACATGTGGCTGGTGACCACATAGTTGCCGTTGCTGAGCGCGGTGACACTGCTTTCGAAGAAATTATAGGCACCCACGGAATCGCCGGTCGTCGTCCCGACCAGGGAGTTGGCTGGCGAGACCGCGCCCGATAGACCCGTGCTGCCGTTGGCCCAGGTCACGGCACCCACGTCCATGGCAGTCGGGCTGTTCCAGCCGGGGCTGGCGACGACGTAGTTGCCGTTGCTGAGGGCGGTGACGCGGCCTGAGCCGACAGAATCTGCGACTGTCGTCCCGATCAGAGAGTTCGCTTGCGAAACCGCGCCCGACAGCGGCATGCTGCCATTGGCCCAAGTCACGGCGCCCACATCTGCGGCGGGGCCGTTGTTCCACAAGCGGCTGCTGACCACATAGTTGCTGTTGCTGAGCGCGGTTACGCCGAAGTCGCCGACACGATCGTCCATCGCCGATCCGGTCAATGAGTTGGCTGTCGAAACCACACCCGAACGCCCCGTGTTGCCACTGGCCCAAGTCACCGCACCCACATCCGCGGCTGGTCCATTGTTCCAAAGGGGGCTGACGACCACGTAGTTGCCGTTGCCAAGCGCGATGACTCCCTGACGGAAGCCGAGAGAAATATCACTGCCTACAGTATCGCCTGTCGTCATGCCGATCAGCGAATTGGCGGACGAAACCGCACCGGAAATTCCGATGCTGCCGTTCACCCAGGTCACCGCGCCCACATCTGTCGCGAAGCCGTTGTCCCAATTGGGGCTGAGAACCACATAGTTGCCGTTGCTGAGCATGTTGACGCCGCCGCTGCCAACCTGATCGGTGACAAGACTGCCGGTCAAGCTGCTGATCAACACCCCAGCTGGACTGTAAAGATGCACCGCGCCCGTGCCCCCATTCCACCGTGGATCGGCGATCACAATGTTGCTGTTTGGAAGCACAGTGACGGCGGAACCGAAACCAGCACTTCCCGCAGGGCCGGGAATGTCGATCTGCGCCGCGTTGACGGATAGCGCGAAGGCAGCCACCGCGAGCGCCGCGGCCCATTTCAAACCCTGTGTCATCCGATGGATTCCGGCCCAGAGGTCTGGTGCTCGCGCCATGTCAAGTCTCCTGCGAAAAACCAGGGACTAGAGCCCGAGGTTTCCCAACTTTTACGCCGTAAGCATCAGGTTTGCCAGTGGCGCTTGGAGTAAGGTTTGATCCCTTTACCGCGCACGGTTGACGTGCTGCGCCCACTGCAAGCCTCACTGCGGGAGTCAGAGCATGTCTTCTTCAGATCACCAACTGCCGGACCATGTGGTTGAAGTTGCTCGGCGCGGGAACTTTATCGAGGCGATCAAGCTGCTGCGTGCGGCGACGGGGATGGGGCTCAAGGAGGCGAAGGAACTGATCGACGCTTTCAAGCGCGGCGATGCAGGTGCATCGTCAGGGAAATTAGGTGTCGATGCGATTCTCGGTTCAGCGCTGACTGCGATGCGAAGCGGCAGCCGACCCGAAGCGATCAAGCTCCTGCGCGAACAGCTCGAAAAGATTCACCATCCGAAGCACGCAACGCCTCAAAAAATAACCGTCGAGCGGCCACGGCACGCAGCGTTGCAGGGCGCGCACGAGATCCCGCCGACTACAGCCAACTCATCAACATCGTCTGGTGGGTTCTCGCGCTGTCGCTGGCTGGCGCCGTTGCCTACTACTTCCTTGGAAAGACAGGTTAGACAGGAGACCATTCCATGAGCGTTCGCTATTCGCTGATCATCCCCGCGTACAACGAGCAACGCTTGCTTGGGCGGCTACTCGACTCCATCGATGTCGCGCGCGCGCGGTACGGCCAGCCCGAAGCCATCGAAGTGATCGTGGCCGACAACCTGTCGACTGACGGCACTGCGGACCTGGCGCGAGGGCGCGGTTGCCGCGTGGTGTCCGTCGAAAAGCGCGTGATCGCCGCTGTTCGCAATGACGGTGCGCGCGCTGCAAGGGGCGAAATTCTTGCCTTTATCGATGCGGACTCAAGCATTCATCCGGACACCTTTATCGAGATCGACCGAAGCCTGGCCACCGGGCACGTGGTGGGCGGCGCGACGGGTGTGACGATGGAGCGTTGGTCGGTGGGCATCGCGCTCACTTTCGCCGTGATGCTGCCGGTGTTGTGGCTGACCCGCATGGATACCGGCGTGGTGTTTTGCCGCAAGGCAGACTTCGAGACCGTGGGTGGATACGACGAAAACCGCGTGGTCGCAGAGGACGTCATGTTCCTCTTCGCGCTGCGGCGCCTGGGGCGGACGCGCGGCCAGCGCCTGGCGCGCTTGCGTCGCGCGAAAGCCATCGCCTCGACGCGCAAGTTCGACGAGTTCGGTGACTGGCATTACTTTCCGCTGATGGCTCGCGGCGTGTCCATGACGCTCAGGGGCAACGCGACCGCGTTCACCGATCGCTATTGGTATAAGCCTAACCGCTGAGCGCGCGCGAAAAGCGAAAAAGAGCGAAAAAGGGGACGGAGGTAATTAACTCGAATTAATTACCTCCGTCCCCTTTTTCGTTTATCGGCCGCGCGTCATGGGGTCTTGCGGATCACCGCACGCACGCGGCGCTTCTTCTGGCGG
>JBKJND010000344.1:0-3526 GCA_046596095.1 Ahniellaceae bacterium
GGACTATGTCCGGCTGCTGTTCGACGGTCGCGTCATGCAAGAGCAGCGGCGCATAGCGCCGCTCTACAACAGCAGGTGATCACTGCGAGATCTACCGGCGCTTGGCGAGCGCAGCGAGTCGGGACTGCATGATTTCCGACACGCCGCCCGTGCCGGGTTCTTTCGCGACCACAGGTTCGATTGGCACTACCTCGGCGCGAGTCGGATCGTGCGTCACGATGTAGCGGTTGATGCGTTTCTCGGACACGTTTTCAGCGACGCCAAGTTCCGGCGCGAACACGGCCACGCGCAGTTCCTCGATCTGCCAGCGCAAGGCATCCACCAGCGCCGTATCGAATGCGCTGGCGTGCCAGCCGTCGAGTATCGCCACGAACGGCAGAACACGCAGCATCTTGTCCTGGTCGCGACGCGCATCGAGTAGCAGGCGATCGACCCGCACACCCATGGCGCGCACATAGCGCGCGATGGCGATGAGGCGCGCGATGGGCAGCGACTCCGCAAATCCAGGGCGGATCAGAGCACGCAACTGCGTCTTGAGGTCGTCGAAACTCGCGCGCCCGTACCCCATGATCGGGGGTGTCAAACGCGGAGCCACCTCTGCGTAAGCCGTGAGCGCAGCTTCCACCGGAGCCAGGCGCTGGACCGCGCGCGCGAACACCTCGCGCTGCACCGTTGCGACCAACGCGTCGAACGCGCCTTGCGTGCGCACGTCAGCTGCCTTCGCCCACGCAAGTTCGCGCAGCGCGGCTTCGACCAGGTCTGCGCGCAGGGCATCGGGGCCGGCGATGGCGGTGTAAGCCAGCGCAACTTTCGGCACCAGCGGCAACTGTCGGGCCGCGCGGCGCAGCGCGTCGCCCAGCGCAATGCGCAGTAACCGCATCACGCCGCCCGGATGCGCCGCGCCGGCTTGCGCCGGCGTTTCAAACACCCGGAGGTCGGCACCCTCGCCGGTATCGACGAGCGCCGGATACGCCTTGAGCCCGCTGTCGCTGACGATGACTTCCGGAATGTTCTCGAATTCGAATCGCCGCAGGCCCGCGCGCGCATGGCCACCCGCCATCACCCGCGCAAAGGCTGCTTGCGCGCGTTCGCCATATTCCGCGCGAAGTGCGTGGAGATCGCGGCTCTCGGCGATCACCGCATGCGCATCGTCGAGCAGGCGAATACGCAGGCGCAGATGCGCGGGCAGCGACGAGGGTTCGAACGCGTCGACCTCGATTGCAGTGCCGCTGCGTGCGCCAAGAAACGCCGCGAGTTGCGGTGTCACCGCGCGCGTCTCGTCGGGGTCTGTTTCGATGAACGCGCGCGCAAAATCCGGCGCCGGGACCACGTGGCGGCGCAGTGCTTTGGGCAGGCTGCGAATCAGTTCCGCCACACGTTCCTCAATGACTCCCGGCACCAGCCAGTCCGCACGGGTTTCGGGTAGCGCCCCCAGCAACGCCAACGGCACGTCGACGCTGACGCCGTCGTCGGCAGCGCCCGGCTCGAAGCGATACGTCAGCGGCAGCCGCTGCGACCCCAGCAGCCAGTACTCTGGAAACTCGTCGCGCGCGCTCGCGGGATTCGCGAGCACATCGCCGAGCGTCCACAACAGACCTCGACGCAGCTCGGGATCGAGCTTGCGATGCCAGGCGTCGAGCCCGATGGCATCGACAACGTGGTCGGGAATCCGCTGCGCATACCACTGCGCCAACTCGTCGGCTTCGCGCAGCAGACCGTGGCGACGACGCTTGCTCTCCTCCGCGACCGCGGTTTCCAGCACCGCGCGGTTGTACGCGATGAAAGCGGCGCGCGCGTCGATCTCGCCTGCCGCCAGGCCATCGAGCAGAAACAGTTCGCGTGCGCCCGCGGGATCGTGACTGGCGTAGTTGACGCGCCGCCGTTCGGTCAACGGCAGACCCAACAGCGTCACTTGTTCGTAAGCAAGCACGCGACCCGCGGCGCGCGACCAGTGCGGATCGAAAAGTCGCCGCTGCACGAGATGTGCGGCCTGCTCCTCGATCCACTCGGACTCGACGCGCGCGTTGGTCATCGCATACAACCGTCCCGTATCAAGCAGGCTTGCCGACAGCAGCCATAGCGGCGGCGCCTTGGCCAGCGCAGAGCCGGGGAAGATGATGTAGCGGCGTCCGCGCGTGCCGCGAAACTCGGCGTGTTCGTCCTTGCGCGCGACCTGCGTAGGCAAGCCAGTCAGCAGCGCACGATGGATGGCTTCATAACTTGCGCCCTGCGCATCGGGCACGGTCAGGCGCGCCTCACGCGCGACCAGCAGCAACTGGCGATGCAGCTCGCGCCATTCGCGCATGCGCATGAATGAGACAAAGTGACGTGAGCACCATTCGCGCAATCGCGCCTGCGTCGAGGCGGCGTGCGCCAACTGATACTCACGCCAGAGGTTCAGCACGCCGATGAAGTCCGAGCGCTTGTCGGCAAAAAACGCGTGCGCCGCGTCGGCCGCCTGGCGCGCTGCGGCAGGCCGTTCGCGTGGGTCCGGAATCGACAGGAATGCCGCGAGCACCAGCATTTCCGGCAGTGATTTCAGTTCCCGCGCGGCGACCACCATGCGCGCCAGCGCGACGTCGATGGGCCAGCGCGCAAGCTCGCGTCCAATAGTTGTAAGAGTGGTCCGATCCTTGCCCAACGCTCCAAGTTCCTGGAGCTGTTGGTACCCATCCGCCCACGCCCGCTCCAGCGGCGCGTCCAGAAATGGAAACGCCGCAGGATCGCCAAGACGCAAACTCAGCATCCTCAGGATTACGCCCGCCAGCGAGGACCGCAGCAACTCCGGGTCCGTGAATCGCGGTCGCGTCGCGTAGTCCGCTTCCTCGTACAAGCGCACGCACACACCGTCCGCAACGCGCCCGCAGCGACCCTTGCGCTGATCGGCGCTGGCCTGCGAAATCGGCTCGACGTGGAGACGCTGCACCTTGTGCCGATGCGAGTAGCGGGAGATGCGCGCGGTGCCGGGATCGATCACGTAGCGGATGCGCGGCACCGTCAACGAGGTTTCCGCGACGTTGGTGGCCAGCACGATGCGCCGCCCCGGCCCGGGATTGAACACACGATCCTGATCGCGCGCGGACAGGCGCGCATACAGCGGCAGGACTTCGGTCGATCGATACGCGCGGCGTTCGAGCGCAAGGTGCGTGTCGCGAATTTCGCGCTCGCCGGGCAGGAAAATCAGCACGTCGCCGAGCGCATCGCCGCGCGTAATTTCGTCGACGGCGGCCACGATCGCCGCAGTACCCACGCGCTCGTCGTCGTCGACGTCCAGGTCGCGCGCGGGCGGGCGCCAACGCACTTCAACCGGAAAGCTGCGGCCCTCGACGTCGATCACGGGGGCAACGCCGAAGTGCGCGGCAAAGCGTGCGGTATCGATGGTCGCTGAAGTCACGATCACCTTGAGATCGCGGCGGCGTTCGAGCAGGAGCTTGAGGTACCCCAGCAGGAAATCAATATTGAGGCTGCGCTCGTGCGCTTCGTCGATGATCAGCGTGTCGTAGCGCGACAGCCACGGATCGCTCTG